>JAISBS010000109.1 GCA_031266075.1 Treponema sp. | reverse complement strand
AGGGAAAGGGCCGCGGGCGGCAGAGGGCCGGAATACTCGTTCCCGGTGAGTACGGGGGCCCGCTGGTCAAGATTGGCAAGGGGGGCGAAGCCCTGGATGTCGGCCCCCTGGAGCAGGTGTCTCTTCGTTGCCCCATTGTTGGTTTCCGCCGTGAGTTTGAGGCTTTCTATTCCCTGCGGCAGATTTTCATCAAAATACAGAGAAACAGCGGGCGACAGGGTAAGGTTTTCCACCGGCAGGAATTCGTCAATATCCGCCAGAAGTTCCGCCAGGTTGATGGCATCGGCCCCGGCCTCCGGTATGCTCATAGTACATTTTTGGAGAAAAATACAACCGGGAATCTCTAAAACCCCGCTTGGTTTTTAGAGGCGCCCTTTATATTCCCTGTCTTCTCTTCCCTGTTTTATGGCTTCCGGTATTTCATCCATTGTCATAGACATAAAAAACCGCCGGAACAAATGGCGATACCGGTTTGGCGGTATGCGGCCTTTCCCGCCGAATACTGATTCCGGTTCTTTTTTTCACCGGGAAATTCCGTGGTTTTCAATGGCCCCTCCCTGTGCTACAATCGGGCCATGAGTCTGGAAAAGGTGTTTGTTTCTTTACAAAAGGCCCAGGCCCGGCTGGCGCTGGAAAACCGGCGGGCCAGGGACCGGGCGCTGGAAGGCGCGGCGGCGGCCCTGGACGGGGGCCGGGGGGAAATTTTGACCGCCAACGCGCTCGACCTTGAACGGGCCAGGGCCGGGGGGATGAAAGAAAGCCTCGTGGACCGGCTGCTCCTCAACGATCAGCGGATAGACGATATGATCGGCGGGATCAACACGGTGATCCGGCTGGAAGACCCCCTGGGCCGGGTCAGGACGGGCTGGACTTTGCCCAACGGCCTTTTGGTGGAACAAGTTACCGTGCCCCTGGGGGTGGCGGCGATCATCTACGAGTCCCGGCCCAACGTTACCGTTGACGCGGCCAGCCTGGCCTACAAGGCAGGCTGCGCCATCCTGCTGCGGGGCTCTTCATCGGCGTTGGAATCCAACCGCGCCCTTACTGCCCTGATACAGGCGGGCCTGGAGGCCGGGGGCGGCATCGGCGGGGCGGTGGCTTTGGCGGACTCAGGCAGCCGGGACGAGGTGGACGAGATTCTCCGGGCCCGGGGCAAAATCGATGTGGCCCTTCCCCGGGGCGGCAGGGACTTGATCCGCCGGGTGGTGGAAAACGCCCGCGTCCCGGTGATCGAAACCGGAGAAGGAAACTGCCACATTTACGTGGAGGGTAGCTTCGATGCAGACAACGCGGTGGAGATTATTGCCAACGCGAAACTTCAGAAGCCCGGCGCCTGCAACGCGGTGGAAACTTTGCTGGTTCACCGGGACGCCGCCGCGGTCCTGATGCCGAAACTGGCGGTCCGGCTGGCGGGAAAAGCGGAACTCCGCTGTGACGGCCCCTCCCGCAGCGCCATCGGCAAGACCCCGCCGGGCCTGGCGCTAAAAGACGCGGCCCCGGAGGACTGGGCGACCGAATTCCTTGATTATATTCTGGCGATCAAAACCGTGGATTCGGCGGACGAGGCCGTCGATCATATCAACGCCTACGGGACAAAACATTCCGAAGCGATCCTGACCGGCAACATGAAAACCGCGGAGGAGTTCCGCCGCCGGGTGGACGCGGCCTGTGTGTATGTCAACGCCTCTACCCGCTTTACCGACGGCGGCGAATTCGGTTTTGGCGCGGAACTGGGGATCAGCACCCAGAAGTTCCACGCCCGGGGGCCCATGGGCCTTGAAGCCCTTACCACAATCAAGTATCTTGTAAGCGGTCAGGGACAAATCCGCCGGTAAGGAATTCCATGATACCCAAATTAATCGCCGAAGCCCGGAAGATCGTTTTTAAATTCGGTTCCAATACCCTGGCGGGCGGGGACGGAAAAATCAACCTTTTTTTTCTCGAAGAATTCGCCGATCAGGCCGCGGCCCTGATCCGGGAGGGCAAACAGGTGGTCATTGTTTCTTCCGGCGCGCAGGTGGCGGGGCTTTCCACCATGGAAAAATGGGCCCGCAAGCAGGACATCCACTACCGGCAGGCACTCTGCGCCGTGGGGCAGGTGGTTCTGATGGACGCCTGGCGGCGGGCCTTTGAGAAACAGAAACTTCGTATCGGCCAGATACTTCTGACCCGTGATGATTTTTGCGATAATACCCGAACCCTTAACATGAGGAACACCCTTTTTACGCTGGTGGATGAGGGGATCATCCCGATCATCAACGAAAACGACACGGTTTCGGTGGAGGAAATCAAGATCGGCGAAAATGACACCCTGGCCGCCCAGTCGGCGATCCTGTGGAGCGCAGATCTGTTGATCCTTTTCAGCGATATTGACGGGCTCTACAACAAAAACCCCAAGGAATTTGCCGGTGCGGAACTGGTGGGCGAAGTCCGGGATCTGGAGGCCACGCGGAAAAACATCAGCATTGGCGCGGCCAACAGTTTCGGCACCGGCGGTATCGCCACCAAACTGGACGCGGCCCGGCAGGCCCTTTCCTACGGCATCCCCATGATCCTGGCCCACGGTGGCCGCCCCCGGGCCCTGGAAGCCCTGGCCGCGGGAACCCAGCGGGGAACCGCTTTTCTGGCCTGAGGCCGGGGCCGGGTTTCCATGGATCAGGCCGCGGGAATTATCGCCAAAGAAATCGCCAACCCTCTGGCCTGTTTTGTGTTTCCCTCCGCCGTGGCTGCGGATCTCTGGGCCCGGAAGACCGGGGAATTCACCGGGGCCCTATCCATCGCCATGAACCGTTTTATGGCCTGGGATCATTTCAAGGAGACGGTGATCCTGGCCGAAGCGCCGGGCAGGGAGCCCGTTTCGGCGGCGATCAGAAAATTATTCGCCGAACAACTGGTCAAAAAAAACAGCCGGGAAAAATTCTTCCAGTCCCTGATCCCCCGTGAATACGCCGAATCGGGCGGGATTTTTGCGCCCTCCATCGCGGCCCTGCTTCCGGCGCTGGGCTATTGGGAACGGCGGCTTCAAAAAACGGAAACTTATACCGCGGACGGGGAAGACCGGGATTTAGCATTAATAAAAACATTATACGCCGCTTTTCTTGAAGAATACGATCTTTTTGAACCGTCCTGGCAGGAATTGAAAATCCGGGAAAAAAATAATAAATATTATATTTTTTATCCCGATGCCATGGAAGATTTCGACGAATACCGGGAACTTTTGGACGGCGGCGCTTTTGAGATTGTCCGTCCCGGGCCGGAACAGAAAAAACCGGAACTCCGCTGGTACGCTTCGTTCCGGGCGGAAATCCGGGCCATGGTTCTGGAAATCCGCCGCCTCCACGAAAGCGAAGGCGTCCCCTACGGGGATATGGCGGTGAACGTCCCCCAGCTTGAGGAATTGGCCCCCTATCTGGGCCGGGAATTTTTTCTCTACGACATACCCTTCCGGCTGGGGGCGGGGAGACCCCTGTCCGGGTATGGGGCGGGCCGTCTTTTTACCCTGATACAAAACTGCGTGAGCGGCGATTTTTCTTTTGCCTCCCTCAAGGCCCTGCTCCTCAACACCCGCCTGCCCTGGGCCCGGCCCGACCTTAACCGGGGCCTGATTGAATTCGGCGTGAACAACAACTGCCTTTCCGCGTTCCGGGAAAAAGGCAGAACCGTGGATATTTGGCAGGCCGCCTTTGCGATCTCCCGGGACGAAGTGCTGCGCCAGTATTATGAAAGCCTGAAAATGGAACTGTTGGCCATGGTGAAGGCGAAAAGCTTTCTCGACCTTCGCCGCTTTTATTTCGCATTTAGGAATTCAAGCCTTGATATGGCAAAATGCGGGGCCGAAAGCGACCGGGTGCTGGCCCGGTGCATCGAGGAGCTTTCCATCCTGATCCGGCTGGAGGAAGAATACCCCCGCCTTGCGCCGGAAGCGCCCTTTGTCTTTTTTACCGCCCTGCTGGGGGAAATCAAATATGTGCCGGATCAGCAAAAAGGAGGGGTGAATATTTTCCCCTACCGGGTCGCCGCCGCCGCGCCCTTTCGCTGCCACTTTGTGATCAACGCATCCCAGAGCGCCGCCCCGGTGGTGTACCGGCCCCTTGATTTTCTGCGGCAGGACAAGCGGCTGAGGATCGGCCTCAACGACACCGATGTTTCCGGGGCCTTTTTCCGCCTTTACCGCGCGCCAGCGCTGGGGGCCCGCCGCGACTTTCAGTATTACAGCGCCGCCGCGGAAGCCCTTTCGGGCCCGGCGATCCCCCATAGCTTTTTCGCCCCGGAAGAGGGCGGCTGGACCGGCGAACCGCTGCGGCCCCCCGGCGGCGATCCCTTTTATATGGAAAAAGACTGGTGGGCCCGCGGGGGATACCGGCCTCCGGCGGCGGAAAAAACCACACCGCCGGGGGCCGCCGAATTCCCCCCCCGGCTTTTCCCGGTCCAGCAGACGGGGTTCCGGCGCTGGAGTTCCCTGCTGCCGGACGACCAGGGACGCCGCTTCAGGCTTTCGATGGAACGGTTCCCTCAGTCATGGCCGTTTTTGCCGCAGGTCAGGTGGCGGATACAGGCGGCCCAGTGGAGCCCGGAACCGGAAACCGCCGAAGGCGCCGCGCCGAAACTCCACCTGAGGGTTTCCGCCACCAGCCTGAACGCTTTTTCTTACTGCCCCCTGTTCTGGTTTTTTGACCGGACGCTGCATATCGGAGACTATACGCTGGAAGCGGAATTGATGGACGATAAGGCACTGGGGAACCTGTACCACGAAATTTTAAAAAATCTTTTTCAGCGGATATACGACCGGGATCGCCGCTTTCTGCCGGAACATCTGGAAACGTACTGCCGCTGGGTGGAGGAGTTTACCGGAGCAGCGGCGCAGAAGTTCCGGGCCTTTCAGGGCCCGCTGGCGGTTCCGCTTTTGAACGCCCAGTCCCGGTCCATAAGCCTGCGGATTGCCCGGCTGCTGGAAACCGAAGCCGCCTATTTTCCCCGCTATGCCGTGGCCGCCCTGGAACGGGAATTCAGCCGGATCATGCAGGCCGGCTCCATTCCGGTTCTGCTCACCGGAAAACTCGACCGGGTTTCGGTTTCCGAAGACGGCGAGCCGGTTATCATTGATTATAAAACCAACATTATGCCTACCAAAGCGGAAAGCGCTGTGGGGGAAGACGGGCAGATCAGGAATTACCAGATGGCTATGTACGTCCGGCTTTTTGAGGAACATTCCGCCGCCGGGATCGGCGGGGCCTGCTTTATGAGCATCCGCCAGAATGATCTGAACGCCGTTATCGGAAAACCAAACAGGAAACGGGGCCTGAGCCGGGAGGAATACCAGCCCACACTGGACGCGCTGGAAGACGGGATCCGCCGCTTTGCCGAAGCGGTGGACGCTGCGGACTTCGCCCCCCGGCCCCTGAACCGCAGCGTCTGCCGATCCTGCGGGTACAAAAAAATTTGCCGCACCGCCTATTCCCTGAACCCTGAGCCGGGGAATGCGGCGGCGGAAGGAGCGGCCTGTGGGGATTGATCGAATTCTTGCCGGGCTGGATCCCAAACAGCGCGCGGCGGTACAGTCCGAATCCAACGCGGTGGTAAGCGCCGGGGCGGGTTCGGGAAAGACCAGGGTCATCGCGTCCCGTTACGCCTGGCTGGTGATGGAAAAGGGAATCCCGGTTGAAGAAATTATCACCTTGACCTTTACCAACAAGGCGGTAAACGAAATGTATCGCCGCATCTACGGGCTATTGGCCGCGCAGACGGATAACCCGAAGGCCTGTGAAGCGGCGGCCAATTTTAACCGGGCCACTATTGTAACCCTCGATTCTTTCTGCACCGGCGTCGCCCGAATCGCGGCCCGGCGGTACGGCATACGTCCCGATTTTGTCTGCGACCCCGAAGGAGCGCGGAGGCTGGCCATGGAAAGCGCCCTGCCCTTTGTGCTGAACAACCGGGACAATCCGGGGCTGCGGGCCCTTATGGGGGATAAAAAAATACAAGCTCTGGCGGAAGAACTTTTTGCGGAAGCCGTCCTCTCCGCCGCCTCCATTGCGACCCCGCTGGATTTTATGGCCCTCTGGAAAAAACAGCGGGACGAGATTCTGCGGGCCTGGAACTGCGGGGCCCCGGCGGCGGTAGAACTGGCGCGGGCCATGATCGCCGCCATGGAGGAGCTGGAAAAGCCGGGGGAACAAATCGGGACGCTACGGCGGCAGGGCGCGGCCTTTCCCCCGGTTCCTGATATACAGATGCTGCTTGGGGACGACGACGCCGGGGAAACCGCCGGGGCCCGCAGGCAGGTTCGTGAATTTTTTGACTTCCTCGGACAATTCTGTGCCCTCAGCTTCAGCGGCAGACTGAACGCCGCGAAAGAAATCATCCGGGAAAACCGCGACGCCCTGCGGGAACTGAAAACGCGGCTTGAATCCATCGCCCTGTTTGCCCTTTCCGCCGCGGTGATCCGGGAGGTTTTTTTGCTGCTGGAAGAATTCCAGCGGGACTTCAGTCAAAAAAAGCGGGAGGCAGGTATATTAACCTTCGGCGACATTGCCCGCCTGGCGGTGGACGCCCTTTCCCGCTACCCCGATTTGCGGCAGTTTTACAACCGGAATTTTTCCGCGATTATGATTGACGAATTTCAGGACAATAACAAACTCCAGCGGGATCTGATATTCCTGCTGGCGGAAAAGGCCGAATGTACGGAGCCGGGGATTCCCGGCCTGGCCGCCCTGCATCCCAACAAGATGATTTTTGTGGGGGACGAAAAGCAGTCCATCTACCGCTTTCGCGGGGCCGATGTATCGGTCTTTCGGGCCCTGTCCGGTTCCTTTGCGGAACAGTATGCGGAGGGGCATATCAGCCTGGACTACAATTACCGTTCCAGTCCCGTCCTGATCCGGGCCTTTAATTATTTTTTCGGCGGCCTGCTTCCCGGCGGGGCCGAATCCGGCGAGCCGGTTTTTTTACGGGGCCCGGATACACTCCCCGATTATGAAGCCCGGTATGAAGCAATTGCCCCTGGCCTGAAACCAGGGGAGCCGGACGGCGGCGGCATGGAAGGCCCGCCTCCGCATTTCTGCTTTCTCGATCAGGGGCGGACGCGGCAGGACGATCCCGGTGAACTTTCCCCCAACGATCTGGAAGCGGCCTTTGTCGCCATGAAGATCCGGGAACTGACGGATCAGGGCCATGAACTGCCGGACCGGAACGGAGGAACGCGGAAATGCGAATACGGGGACATTGCGGTTCTGCTGCGGACCACAGGCCATCAAATCGCGCTGGAAAAACAATTTCAGAATTTTGGAATTCCCTACAACACCGACGATCCGGCGGGGCTTTTCAGCGATGCGCCCATTAACGACCTTTATCATTTTCTCCGCCTGCTGATCTATCCTCAGGACAGAGCCGCCTACGCCGCCCTGATCCGTTCCCCTTTCTGCGGCCTGAGCGACCTCACGCTGACGGTCTGTATGCTCGATGAAAGCGGCGTCCCCTTTAACGAAAAACTGGAGCCGGACATTCCTGAAGAAGAGCGGGAAGCTTTCCGAAAAAGCCGGGAGCGCTATCAGTCGCTGGCGGAGGATGCCCGGACAAAAACGGCGGCGGAGCTTTTGACCCGGCTTTGGTACGAAGAGGGCTACCGGTATGAAACCCTCTGGTCTCCGCCGGCCCGGATCTACGGCGAATTGTTTGATTTCTTTTTTGAACTTGCCCGGCAGTCGGATCAGCGGGGGGAGACGCCGGCGGAATTTCTGGACAATTTTGAAAGGATCATCAAAAACGACGAACGGATTAAAGAACTGCGGGTTCCGGTAGAACGGGAAGGCGGCGTCCGGATCATGACGGTTCACAAAAGCAAGGGCCTTGAATTCCCCGTGGTCTTTATCCCCGGCTGTCAGGGAAAAACACGGATAGACAGCGCCAAAACATTTTTTTTCAGCGAAGAGTGGGGCATAAGCCTCAAGCTTCCCGGAGCGGAGGAACTGCCCGGCGGCGGCAACAATTATTTTTATCTCCTCCAGCAGGAGGAAGAAAAGAAAAAGGCCGCCGCCGAACTGCGCCGCCTTTTGTACGTGGCCATGACGCGGGCGGAAAGCCGGCTTTTCCTGAGCGCGATCCTGCCGCCCTCCGGGGACGATGAGGGCCCGGAGGGGGATGGGAGCGGCGTTTCGTGGATACCGGAACGGCTTGCCGGACTGCGGGCAAAAAAAGCGGCGGGCGATTCCCTGCCCGGCTTCCTCGATCTGCTGCTCCCGGCCCTGTGCGGGGAAGACCGTTCTCTTTTTACCTTTGAAACAATCCCCCCCTACAGCCGGGCGGAGCTTTCCCGGCTCCACGCCGCAGGCCGCCGGGAAGCGGTTTCCATGGCCGAAACGGCGCGGGCGGCGGCGGCCTTTTATGACGCAGCCCCGGCGGTTTCTCCGCCCCGGTTCCCGGCCCCGGTCGTCAACGCCAGCGCCCTGCGGTATATACCGGAGCCCCCCCCCGCGCCGGTCTTCCGGGCGGGAACCGGTGCGCCGGCGGCCTCCGATGAGCTTGAAATCCTCCTCCGGCAGGGGGGGCTGGAACCCGCCGAATTCGGAACCATTGTCCACGCCTGTCTGGAAGCCCGGTTCCGGGGCAAAAGGCCGCGGCTCCCCCCAAAATTTCTGGCCCGGCTCAACGAAAAGACCGCGGCTGCCGTTGACGTGGCGGCCAGAGCCATGGCGGAAAATTTCCTGGCCTCCGAACTGGGCCGCCAAAGCCTGGCGGATCCCCGCCGGGAAGCGGAATTCCCCATCCTCACCATGACCGGGGCGGGGGACGCGAAAGTCCCCATCCAGGGCGTCATCGATCTGCTATTTGAATCCGGCGGCGTTATGCAGGTAGTGGATTTCAAGACCGATAAAACCGAAGCCCCGGAGCGCCACCTGGCCCAGCTTGCCGTGTACCGCCGGGCCATAGCGGACATATCCGGCAAGCCCGTCAGGGCCTGGCTCTTCTACCTCCGCTCCGGCACGGCCAGGGAACTGACGGCGGACCTGGAAAAAATAGACCTGGAAAAGATAGTGAAACCGTTTCTTTTGGAACAGGCCGAAACCGCCGGATGAATTTTTTCCCTCAAAATTCTTCATCCTGTTTTCATTCCCGTCCCCATCCCCCAAAATCCCCTTGACCTTTTTCCCCGAACCGTCTAAAACTTAGACAATTTATGAGCATTAGTCATAAATTAGACGATTTTTTTATTTTGTCTAATAAACTTGTTCCAAAGCCTGAAGTTTCGGAACAGCCTCTCATACCAAAGGGGGGAATGTTCCCCAAAGGATGAACCATGAAAACAAAACGGAGCGGGAGTTCTTTTAATTCCCTGAATTCAGAACGAAAGCTGGAATCCCTATTCCTCTTTACCACCGGAAAATGCAACGCCAAATGCGCCATGTGTTTCTACGCCAACGACATGGAAAAAAAGGCCCCAGATCTTTCTTTCGGGGACATTAAAAAGATCTCCGAAACCGCCGGGCCCTTTAAACGGCTTTGGCTTTCCGGCGGGGAACCGACCCTCCGGGAGGACCTGCCCGAGATCATCGAAATGTTTTACCGGAACAACCATATCACCGACATCAACTTTCCCACCAACGGCATCAAGACCGACCGGGTAGTAAGCTGGCTCCAGCGGCTCCGGCGGAACTGTCCGGACAGCAACATTTCCATCAGCGTTTCCCTGGACGGCTTTGGAAAAACCCACGACACCCAGCGGGGGGTAACGAGCTTTTACCGGGCCGCGGAAACCCTGAAAAAAATCGACGACCATTTTAGGGATGACGGCCATGTGATAAAAAACATCGCCACGGTAATAACCAAATACAATATTGAGGAAATTATCGACTTTGTAACCTGGGTCTACGGGCGCTTTAACGTATCCACCCACACTATCGAAGCGGCCCGGGGCCTGACCCGGGAAGCGGGGGTGAAGGTGCTGACCGAAAAATCCCTCCGGGACATCCAGGACACTATCGCTCCTTTTTACCCCCTCTATGCCAAACGAATCGGCGCAGGAATGAACGCCATAGGCCGGGGACTCACCAAATTTTTCTACGTGGGACTCATGCGGACCATGTATAATATCCGGGCGGCGAATCTGGAAAAACCAAGCTGCTGGAACATGGACTGTACCGCCGGGGAAACCACTCTGGTCATTGACTACGACGGCCGTTTCCGGTCCTGCGAACTGCGGGAGCCCATCGGCAGCGTAAAGGACTACGATTGCGATGTGCAGCGGATCCTCCACGGCGAGGCGATGAAAAAGGAGATTGAGGCTATCGGCCACGGTTACAGGGCCAACTGCTGGTGTACCCATGGCTGCTGGATCATGTCGTCCATCACGTTTAACCCCGGAAAAATGATCGGCATGATGATCAAAAGCAACCGGGAAATCAAACGGCTGGTCCGGCCCGTAACGGTGAACGAAGCCGTTTTGCGCGAACTGGAAGACAAATACCGGATAGACCGGGACAAGCTGGCGGCGATTGGCCTTATCGCCGTTCCGGCGGACGCGGTGCGGGCAGGCGTGGCATGAGAATATTACTCGTTACCCGCGGTTCCCAGGGGGACATTTACCCCTTTCTGGCCCTGGCACGGGAACTGGAAAGCCGGGGCCATGACATTACCCTGTCCCTGCCCAGGGCCTTTGAAAGGGAAGCCAAAGACGCGGGGGTTCATTTTTTTACCCAGGCTTTTGATGATATTGAAGGCATGATGGCCGGAGGCGAGTTAAGCACCGGGACTTTTTTGGCCTGGACCCGGCGGGTCATCGCCAGCCAGTTTGACGAACTTATCCCCCTGCTGAAAGATCACGACATCCTCGTGGCCACCAACACGGAATTCGCCGCGCCCAGTGTGGCGGAATACTGCGGAAAGCCCCTGATCCGGATCCATTACGGTCCCTTTATCCCCGGCAAAGTCATCCCGCCCCCGGTCATGCCCTGGCCCCGGCCCCATCCCATCATCCGGCCCGCGCTGCTCTGGAGCGTCCTCAACATGGGCCTGAACCTTATGGTTCTCAAAACCCTGAACCGGAGCCGGAAGATACTGGGGATGAAGCCGATCCGGGATCAGGGGGAACACGCGCCGGCCAACTCGGATAACTACTGTATGTATTCACGGTATCTGGGCGTTTATGATCCGGCCTGGAAATACCGGTGGGAGATCGGCGGCTACTGTTTTAACGATTCGTTCAGTTACGACCGGGCGGCTTTACAGGATTTTTTGTCCTTTGTGAAAAAAGACAGCCGGCCCACGGTGTTTTTCACCCTGGGAAGCTGCACCGCCAAAGACCGGGACGCCTTCGCCCAACGGCTTTTTGACATTGTTTGCCGCCATAACCTGAAACTGGTCGTGGGCTGCGGCTGGTGGAACCTGGGAACCCGTCTGGACAGGCGGGAAAATCTCTACCTTCTGGACGCCGCCATTCCCCACTCCCTGATATTCCCGTCCTGCGACGGCATTATTCACCACGGCGGCGTGGGGACTTCCCACAGCGCCGCCCGTTCCGGCAGGCCCCAGATGATAGTCCCCCTCCTCCTCGACCAGTTTTTCTGGGGATACCGGGTGGCGCAGTTGGGCATCGGCCCCGGCGCGGCGGATTTCAAGCGAACCCCGGATCGCCGCCTGGAAGAGATGATCCGGGGACTGGTGGACAGCGCGTCCTATAAAAAGAACGCCGCAGCCCTGGGGGAACAGATCCGCAGCGAGCGGGGCCTTGAGAACCTATGCCGGCATATTGAAAGCTACGATACGGCGGCGGCCTGCCGGCTGGACGCCTGAATCCGCGCCTGCCCTCCGCCGGGGCGGGTGGTTTAAAAATTAGAGTTGTTTAAAAACTTCAGTTTTTGAACAACTTCCTCTTAAAAACAGCAAAAATGCGGAGCATTTTGCGAGACTTGTGAGATAACCAACCGGGTTATTGAACAAGTCCATTCCCCACAGTCCGGAACGGCTCTCCCGGATCCCGGTATCTCGCATAAAAATCGTCTTTTCGCTATAGTCTTTACTATATTATAGCTGGATAGTGCCGATAATAAAACAGGTTTTATCAGGATAACAGAGTGACCATATCCCAAAAAACGGCTTTGAGCCTTCTAATTTCCGTTTTCCTCTTCGCCGGTATTGCGGTTTTGGCGTTTACCGGGCTTTTTGATCTGGTGGAAACCCGTTTTTATAACCCCTCCATTACCAAATCCCTGGGCCAGGAAGTTTCCCGGGACAGCGAGGTGGTTGAGGATTTTCTTGCCGGGCTGCAAACTCGTTTTGCGGAAACCCTGGGTGAAGCGGCGGTCAGGCGCAGTGTGCTTCCCAACCAGAGCGCCGAGGACATTTTTGAACGGACCAGAATTTACGGAACCCTGCTGGAATCCCTGGGGGGGCTCCAGTCGGTCCGCTTTGTGGACGCCGGGGGGGTGCGGATCCATTTTTCCACCGCCACCCGGGACATTCAGAGCCAGGATCGCCTGTCCGTGGCGTACCGTAACTACAACGAAGACCCCGCCAGTCTGCCCTATGATCGGGTGGAAGTTCCCGCCCAGGGGGAGGTGAAATTCACCCTGGATCAGGAGGGAGACCGGATCATCCTCTCCTTCCCGTTTTATGATACCTTTGAGGTCTACCGGGGAACGGCGCTTTTTTCCGTTTCCGTCCGGGCGGTGGCGGAACGACTTGTCAGTGAGAACCGGATCAAGGTGGGAGACGACGTATCCATTGTTTCCAATCCGCAGGGAGTCGTGTCCGGTCTGCCGGGAACCACGCGGCTTAACATTATCTCCCGGGTTTCTTCGATCTGGAACGACGGGCTCCTCGGCCTTACCCCCCTGGACTCCGCAGCATCGGAAACCACCCTGGCCCTCATTTCCGCAAAAACCGGCCAGGGGATTTTTGTTGGCCGCCTGGTAAACGAAAACCTCTTCGCTTTCCCCCAAAGCATGAAGATGATACTCCTGGTTTCCATTTTTCTGACGGTTTATTTGGCCATATTCCTCGCGTTTAACCTCCGGCAGGACACCATGACGGTCATCCAAAACCGTTTGAAGGGCCTGCAAATTTCCCTGATTGAACAGTACTACGAGCGCAAGGGGGATGTTGACTGGACCCACTGGATTCGGGAACTGGAGCAACGCCGGGAGGATATCCGGGCCGAGGTAAAACGGGGCGTCCGAACCGGCCAGGGCAGGCGCGCCGAGGAGGATATTGATTCCCTTATCGACAAATCCTGGGATGAACTGCTGGCTGTTATCGGAGGCCGCCGGAGCGATTCTTCGGGCATCGACGAGGAAAAACTCCAAAGCATCCTGAACCGCGTCTTGCAGGCCCTTCCCGCCGGAGCCGCGGTTCCGGGGCTGCCCGCGTCCACCTATCCGCTTCCCGCAGCGGTTCAGGAACCCCCTGTCACTGAAAAGGCCGAAGAAGCCGTTGAACTGGCGGAAGAACTTGAAGAGCTTGAAGAAGCGGAACCGGTGGAGGAACTGGCGGATGCCGAAGATGCGGCGCCGGTAGAAGCAATGGAACCGGAAGAACTTGAAGAGCTGGCTGACGCCGAAGATGCAGCGCCAATTGAAGAGCTGGCGGATACCGAAGATGCGGCGCCAATTGAAGAGCTGGCGGATGCCGAAGATACGGCGCCGGTGGAAGCAATGGAACCAGAAGACTTGCCCGGCGCGGAAAGCTTTATTGATTTGGCGGATCAAACTGTGGATGATATTATAAATGCCGCCGCCTTTGACGAAGAGCCTGCTGAACTGGAAGAATTGGAAGAGCTGGACGAAGCGGATTCTTTTGACGGCGGAGTGGCCGCAAAACCGGCAGCGGCAGCCCCGTCCGGGCCGCCCAAGGCGACCGCGGCGGATATGGCCAGCAGAATAGAGTTTAGCGGTCCGGCGGATACGGATGAGACCGGTGAGCCGGCGCTCCTGGACGTGGATTTGGAAATTGTATCCCCCTTTGCAACGCTTTTATCGAATGTTTCGATTCTGGAAGAAGAAGAGCCCGATGATGATGAAGGGGATGCGCCGCCGGACGGCTATTCCGCCGATGACCGTTTAACGGAAACCGAACCGCTTACCGGTTCCACTGAATTTGCGGAAGACACGGAAGCAAAAAAAAAAATCTGCCCGGTAATTTGACAATCAGCGGGCCCGGCGCGGATGGAACCGGCCTGGAATGTGCTGAAAATCAGGGAATACCGGCTGTTTACACGCCCTTTCAGACCGCGATTACCGGCGACCCCGAAATATTGCAGGCCCTCGACGACAATGATGGCTTCCCGGCGGGGGAGTCCCCGGCAGAAAACAGGACGGACGCTGCGGATCCTGCGGACGATATGCCGGAAGAAGTCATTCTGGAACGGGACGGAATCCATTATATCAACAGCCGGTTTTTTAATCCCCAGGGGGAAACCGCAAAAAATCTGGATCAAAAATTTCTGGATCTAGTTGAATCGGTTAGCCCGGCCCCGGATCCCGGCGCGCCGTAGCCGCGCGGAAACCCGGCGCTATTTCATCAGAGACCGGGGATTTACCGTAACGCCGTTTTTGTATACCGTAAAATGCAGGTGGGGCCCGGTACTGAGGCCGGTGCTGCCCACATCCCCGATCCGCTGGCCGGTTCCCACATACGCGCCGGACTTGACCCGAATAACGCTCATGTGGGCATACAAGGTCCGGTAGCCTGAATGGTGGCTCACTACCACATAGTTCCCAAAGCTGTCGTCCCAGCCCGTGGCGCTTACCCGGCCTGACATGGCCGCCCGGATCGGGGTTCCCATGGGAGAACCGATGTCAAGGCCCGAATGAAACTGGCGGATTCCGGTAAAGGGGCTTCTCCGGTAGCCGTAGGGCGAGGTGATATAGCCCCGGATGGGCCAACTGAACAGGTCGCCGTTTATTTCCTGTAAATTCACCCAATCCAGCCGGGCGCCGGGGATAAACAGCGAAGTCCCCGCATTGACGGTATCGGAAAAAAGCTGATTGGCGATTTGTATGGTCTCTGTCCCGGCCTGGTGTTTTTCCGCAATGGCGGAAAGCGTGTCGCCGTTTTTGACGGTGTAGAGAATTCCATCCTGATTGGGAATCCGCAGGGTCTGGCCGATCTGGATAAGCCTGGTGTTTTTTATGTTATTGGACGATATGAGGGTGTCCTGGTTCAGGCCGAATTTTTCGGCCACATCGCCGATAATGTCCCCTTTTTGCACGGTGTAGGCGCTATACAGCAGCGTCTTGGGCCGGGAAAAGACCTCCGGCTCCCGCAGGCCGGAAATAGCCGGTTCTTCGCCCATCAGGGTGTCTTTTTCGGAACGGGCGTTGACCGCATGGCCGCCGCCCATGCCGGCCTCACGGTCCCCCCGGGGAAGCGTCCGCAAAAGCGGGGAGAGACCCAGCGTCCACACGACATGGGCCATCAGCAAAACCATGGCCAGCCGGCAGGCAAACAGGCCCGCGGCGGCCCGCGAACCGAGGCCCCGGCGGATCAAGCCCGCAATATTCATATACCAGTCCCTGAACATGGTCTGTCTCGATACCAATCGTTCCAACACGATACACTCCAAAAATATGGGAAGGAATTATTCTCCACAGTATATATCGGTTTTTCAGGTCTGACAATTGAGCCAGAGGCGGTAAAATCTCCTTTTGTGGGGGGCTGCCCGCCCGAAAGAGCAGCCCGTCAAGGGCTATTGTGGCAGGGCGCCGCCGCTTCCCGGCTCCGATCGCAAGCGAAAAACGTGCGAAAAAAGCTTGACACGGCGAAAATTTGTCGTTTATTATGATTTAGACAATAATTTTCCGGTCAGGGGTCTATCGGCCCCCGCAGGAGAGCTTTGATGTATTGTTTGGCGGCTGATAAAAGATTTTCTACCACAAAATTTTCTGAAACTGTCGCACTTGGCATAGTTCTTGCTCTCTCTCTCTCTCTCTCTCTCTCTCTCTCTCTCTCTCTCTCTCTCTCTCTCTCATATAACACTCACCGCCATCTTTATCAGATGGTATTCACGCAGGCGGATACCCATTCATCAGGATTCCTATTTTTCCTCTCAATATAGTGTGTTAAACCCGGCATTTCGGCTTTTTCAGCCGGGGGGCCGGGTTTTTAAATTTTGGATTTCTTAAAGAAGGCTCTTAAAATGCGAAGTATTTTTGGCAAACCGGGTTTTCGGGGAGCGGCGGTTCTGTTCGCGCTGATCGTTCCGCTCTGTCTTCTCGCGCCCCGCTCCGCCATTACCCAGGAAAAACCCTGGGCCTTGGGTCTGGGCCTGGAAGGGAACATGAACACCTTCCGCAGCGTTTCCGGGGCCTCATGGCTTTCCGCCACAATTGATCTGGGCGGGTATTTCGCGGCGGGGATCAAGACCGGGTACAGCCACAACTTTGCCGATAC
>JAISBS010000116.1 GCA_031266075.1 Treponema sp. | reverse complement strand
TTGTCTTCCCACCCTTCGGGCATTACCGACAATAATTGCTCAAAACTTGTTTTCCCCTCATCCATGCCGGGGAGCGTATCACGTTTTTATGGCTTTGTTAAGTAAACGCATATGGGTATTAGACCCCCACGGCGAATAAAAAACCGAAGTTTTAGGGGGAAAGGCCGGGCCCGCTGCCCCCAGGTCAGGCCGACTCTTTCAGGTCGCCAAAAACCATCTCTTTTTGCAGCGCCGCGTTGCAATGCTCCGCAACCAGGGCGAACCGGGGGGCCAGATCCTGGAACAGGTCGGTCAGAACCGGATCAAAATGCTTCTCTTTCCCCTCCAGGATTATCCGTTCCGCTTCCGCCGGGGCCAGGGGCTGCTTGTAGGGCCGCACCGCAATAAGGGCGTCGTACACGTCGGCAATGGCCATAAGGCGGCCCTGAAGGGGAATCCCGTCCTTTTTCAGGCCCCGGGGGTAACCGGATCCGTCCCATTTTTCATGGTGGGTTCCGGCAAAAATTTTCGCGTGGTGGAGGAAATCGTTTTCCGGGGTCGTTTTCATAATGCCCTCGATGGCCCGCTCTCCGATGGAGGTGTGTTTTTTCATAATGTCAAATTCTTCGGGGGTCAATTTTCCCGGCTTGTTCAGGATGGCGTCGCTGATGGCTATTTTACCCACGTCATGGAGCTGGGCCGAGGGGACAAGGAATTCCAGATTCCAGGACGACACTTCGTCCCAGTAGATCCGTTCGGCCAGAAGCTTGTCCACCAAAAGTTTCAGGTAGCTCTGGGTCCGCTCTATGTGCCCGCCCGTCGCATCGTCCCTGACTTCAACCATTTCCGTAACGGCGCTGAGTATTGAATTTTGAAGCTCCACCACCTGCCGGGTTCGTTTCTGTACCATCTGCTGCAGATTGTCGTTGTAGTCCTTCAGTGCCCGCTGCTGCTGTTGGATAAGCAGATGGTTTTTCAGCCGTTTGAGGAGCAGGGGCGGCGAAAAGGGCTTGGGGATATAATCCAGCGCCCCCAGGTTAAGACCCTCAAGCTCGCTACCGGGGTCGGTCCGGGCGGTCAGAAAAATAACCGGAATATCCCGCGTCTTCCGGTCCGCCTTGAGCTTTTCCAGCGCCTCATAGCCGCTCATTCCGGGCATCTCCACATCCAGCAGGATCATGTCCGGCTGTATTTTTTCCAGAATTTCAAAGAGCTTGCTGCCCGAAGGTATGGAAAAAACATCGTAGTGATCCTTCAACATGGTTTTTCCCGCCGTAAGATTGGCCATATTATCATCGACCAAGAAAATTACCTGTCGTCCGTTTTTCATGTTATTTCTCCTTGCCATGTCTTATGGGAACCTCCGGAAACCCCGGTTGGGTTTTCAAAGGTTCCCTTATGCCTCTATAAACAAATTCATCTCCGCTTTGCCGGACATAAGCCGTATTTGTATTTCTTCAAATTCGGATTTGTCGATCTGCTCTCGCAGCCAAGGTGTCAATTCCGCGTCCGATTCATAACAGTACTGTTCCAGTTCTTCCATGGCGTCCTCAAGCCCGCCCATATCGTAGTTCTCCGCCGCGGTCCGGATTTTTTCCAGCACCGCCGGATCCGGGGCAGCCTTCCGGGGCTTGCGGTTTTTCTCGTCCAGAATGTCAAAAAACCAGCGCAGTTCCTCAATAAATTTTTCCGCCGCTTCGATAAAGGCGTCGTTTTCGGCCTGAACCAGCGCGGGGTTTCCGGACTTGGCGGCGTGTTCCAGTTTTTCCGCCCATCGCCCAACGGCCTCCGCGGATATGCCATAACTGGAACCCTTGACGCCGTGTACAGTGATGGCATAATCCGCCGCGGGTTCCAGCGTCCGAGCGGCTGCCAGCAGGGGCGGCGTATGGGTTACGTAAGAGCGCAGGGAATCCATGTAGGCTTTTCCGTCCCCCCCGAAACGTTCCAGCCCCTTTTCCATGTCCAGGCCCGCTATCCGGACCGTCCGGATCAGTTCCGCGATCAACTGGTCTTCTTCACCGGCCTGGGTTTCATCCCCGGCGTCCCCGGCCCCCTCCACCGCAAGGCTTTCCCGGTCAAGCCCCAGTTCCTTCTCCGTTTTTTTGTCCCGAACCCAGCGGTTAATCGTATCATTCAGCTTCATAATGTCGATGGGCTTGGTCAGGAAGGCCTGAAAGCCGTTGTTCAAAAAAAGTTCTTCGTTGCCGATGATCGCATTGGCCGTCAGGGCGATGATGGGCACAGTTCTGGCGTATTCGCTGTCAATTTCGTTTCTGATGATCCGGACCGCTTCGATGCCGTCCATGCCGGGCATCATGTGATCCATAAAGACCGCGTTATACCGGGGTTCTCCCTTTCGTATCAGTTCGACCGCCGTTTTTCCGCTGGAGGCGCAGTCCACGGTCATGTCGTAGGGTTTCATGATGCCCCGGGCAAGATCGAGATTCGTGGCCACGTCATCGACCACCAGCACTTTGGCGTAGGGAATGCGGGTACGGATCAGCCGCTGGTTCCGGTCCTGCCGGGCCATGATATACCGGAATTCCCGCAGGTTTTCGGCAACCCGCTTTCCGATAACCGTGTCGCTGATAAAGCCCTGAAGGAACCGGACAGTAAAGACGCTTCCCTTGCCGTAGACGCTTTTCACGGAAATGGTCCCGTTCATCATTTCGACCATCCGTTTGGTGATGGCAAGCCCCAGGCCCGTCCCTTCAATGTGGCGGTTGCTCCCCGCGTCCACCTGATTATAGTCGCCAAAGAGTTTACCCACATCCGCTTCCCGGATGCCGATGCCCGTATCGGACACCGTGCAGGTCAGCCATATACCCCGGGCGTCCCGCTCGCAGCGGATTTTCAAGGCCACGGTTCCTTCCCTGGTGTACTTAAAGGCGTTGGAAAGGAGGTTGTTGAAAATCTGTTTTATCCGAATCTCGTCGCCGAGCAGACGGGCGGGCAGATTTTCGTCAATGTCAAGCTTAAAGACGACGGGCTTGCTGCCGATGCGTATAATGTTAAGAACCACCGTATCGTTCAGCAGGCTGGGCATATCATAATTTACCGGGACCAGCTCAAATTTTCCTGATTCAATTTTGGAAATATCCAGAATGTCGTTGATAAGCCCCAGAAGCGTAACGCCGGAACTGTAGATCTTCTCCAGGTTTTCCCTGGTCTCCGGGGGACAAGTCTGTTGGGAGGCGTCCTCTTTTTCCCTGCCCAGTTCCAGTTCCGCAAAACCAATAATGGCGTTCAGGGGGGTGCGCATCTCGTGGCTCATGTTGGCAAGGAACTGACTCTTCGCTTCCGAGGCGGACTCGGCCACGAGAACAAGCTCCTTTATCTTTTCAAAGGGACGGGCAATAAAGCGGGCGGCGAAAAGGGCAATCAGAATTCCCAGCCCCAGGAACACCGCGCCGGAAAACAGAAAACTCTGCACCACCCGGGCGACCGGACTTTCGGCGAGGGGGCAGACCACCCCCAAAGACCAGCCGTCGGTTCCCCGAATGGGCCGGTACGCGCAGAGCCGGGAGACTCCGGCGTAGTTATATTCACCGACTCCGGTTTCCCCCGCGGCCATGCGGGAAAACACCCCGCCGATGTTGTGGAATTCGTTCCCGGTTTCCGCGTCTTTGATGTAATTGCGGCGCCCGTACACCAGGCCGGGCCTCATGTTGGCGATCATCACGCCTTCATGATCAAGGGCAAAAATATTTCCCGACTTCCATATTCTGAATGCGGACAGCACATCACTTATCACCATTCCCGGCAGGCTGGCCACCAGTGCGCCACCGTCCTCCAGGGGCAGCCAGAACCGCATGATAAAATCTCCGTGGTTGTTGTACTGGGTGGTCGTTAAAACCGTCTCGCCCCGGAGCGCCCGCCGGGCGTTTTCGTTTTCGTAAATCCGGTAATCCGGCAGCTTGATGCCGTAGGACAAGATCTTCCCCTCCCGGTCTATCAGCCCCATGTCCAGATAACCCTGGGCCGCAACCTCCCGCAGCAAAATTTCCCGAACCGTCCGGTCATCCTTTCCCCGGCATTTTTCCGCAATAAGCCGCATATCGGCCTTAAGCCGGCCCACCGTTTCCGCGACAAGCTCTTCGGCAATGGCGCCGGAGATGCTCATATCATTCTCGATGGTTTGGATAAGGTTCCGGCGGGTTAAGCTTATACCGGTAATTACGCTGGCCACGGCCATTCCCGCAATTATCGCCGAGATAATGACTATCACTTTGGTACGAATTGACAATGGCATATCCGCCCCCTAAAATTTTTAAATGGATGTGTCCGAAACCTTCAATTCCGGGCAATCCCGCTCAAACGGCCTCCTGGCCGCCGCTCTATCAAAAGGCTAGTGAGGGCCTTTTTAACGAAATACACCCAAACGGTAAAAAAAATGCGGTTTTTTTTGATTCGTAGCGAAGGGTTTAATGCCGCCGCCGTCAGAACCGGCGGCTTCCCTATAATTGACAAAAAATATCTTGCACTTTTTTACGAAGCGTGTTAGTTTTTTAACATTACCCGGCAATATGCCCGTTGCCGAAACACCCGCATATTTCATGCGAAACCACATAAAAGGAGCCGTTGCGATGACCCAATCTCCTAATTCCTTGTATATTATATTATTAGACCCCCCCCCCCCCCCTCATATTTGTATAGGTAATTCCGGGGCCCGGCGGGTTCCGGCCTTTCTCTTCCTCACCATCCTTGGCGCGTTTTTCTTTTTCGCCTGCGAGAACCCCTATGTCCGGGAACTGCTCCGGGCCCCGGTGCATCTGGAAAGCGTCCGGGTTACCACCGACCTGTGGCAGAACGGGCAGCCGCCCTCCGCCCTGTCCCCGGAGTTCAGTCCCAACGTTACCAAATATGAAATTACCGTCCCCTACGACACGAAAGAAGTCTATTTCCGGGGAAGCCCCCGGTTTCGGGCCTCGGTCAGGTACGCCGCGGCGGACGGTTCCCCCGCCCTCAGAGAGGGTGTCTTCTCCTATGACGGCATCTACGAACCCCGGGTCTTTACCGTTACGGCCTGGGAACAATACATGGACGACACGGTCTATACCTTTACGGTGAAGCGGGAACTCCCCCAGGATGAACTGCGGGATATGATGGTGCGCTATTCCGAAGACCCAGGCGGTTCCCCGGAAAACGCCGGGCAGGGCTTAAAGGGTTTTTTCAGCGGCTCCCTGTCCGATTACGAGGCGGACATTGACGCCGAGGCCAACGCGGTAATCGCGCTGGTTCGGATCAACGACCACAGTACGCTGACCGGCAGCTATGCCGACGGAAACGCCGCCCCCGTGCCGGTAGTTTTCAGCGAGCGGATCATCGGCAGCACAAGCTACCAGGAAACGCTGATTTCCTTTCCCAAAGGAACGGTCTATTCGGGAACCCTGACCCTGACCACGGTACAGCCGGGGATGAACTCCCGAACCTACACCCTGAAACTGCTCCGGGTACGTTCCCGGGTCAAACTGGGCAGCCTGGTTATAACGCCCCAGGGCAACGGGTCCGCCTGGAGCAACGCTCCGGCGGGTTTTGACGGGGGCACGCTGAACTACACCGGCGAGATCAACAGTAAAACCACCCAGGTCTTTATCAAGGCGGAACCGGACGCTTTCGCCCCCCCGGGTTCCGAGGCAACGTATTCCGTTGAGCCTGTTTCGGCCCTTGACGTCCAGGGCGGCGGGGGCGTGGTTCTCGATTTCCCCCTGAACAAGTACACGGTTTCGATCAAGGTTACCAGCGGCGATTTAGAAACCATGGACAACAACCTCTACACGGTAACGATCAACAAGGAGGGGGTGTATCAGGTCGTAACAGACGCCGATGCGGAACTGAAGGTTCGGGTACAGACCGGCGGGGGGCTTGAGGT
>JAISBS010000114.1 GCA_031266075.1 Treponema sp. | reverse complement strand
CGCGGAGGTGTTCAATAGCCGGAATACCCGAACTCCAGGCCCGGCCCCGGCGGCGGAGCGGCGGACGGTTTCCTACCGTTTAAATTCAGCCCCTGCCGCGGGCTTCGGCGCCGGGACGCTCCCGTCCGCCGGGGATGTTCGCCGGGACAGGGCCGCTTCCCCGGTGGAAGCGATCCGTCTGACCGCCTCCGCTTCACCGGGCCGGGCCGGGCCGGTGCCCATAGACCGGAACCGGGCGGACAAGGCCATTCCCGTTCCCGCTCCGGCGGAGGGCCGCGGCGATGGAATACCCGGGGCAAATGAAAATGGGGTGGAATCCCCGGCCGGGCCCCCTGAACCGGCCCCTGAATATTCCCACACCCCGGTTCCGGGCTTTACGGCGGGCGGACAGGCCGCCGGCCCCCCGGATTCAGAAGCGCCGGGACATCCGGAAACCCCGGAAAACGGCGGCCGGAAGGCCGGTTCCTTCCTTATCAATCCGGGGCTCAAACCCTGGATCTTTTCCCGGAACGGAAAAGTCCGGAGAAGGAGGCGCCGGGACAGTTAAGGTTGTTTCAAACGTCCGCTGGTTTTGAAATAGCCGCATGGGACTGGATATTACCGGAGTATGGCAATATACTTATAATAGAGTTGTTCAGAAACTGCGAACCTTCGGTTCGAGGTTTCTGTACAACAACCGCTAAAATCGACTTGTTCAATAACCAACCGGGTTATTGAACAAGTCCAATGTAAGCGAGTTGATTTATTTGAGGGCCCGCCGGGTTTTTGAACAAATCCTGAGGAGGAGTAAAAAAGTGAAACAGAAGATAGGTATGGTTTTGGTTCTCGGTGTCGTGTTTTCCGGCATGGTTTTCGCCGCGGACCCTTATGTGGTACAAAGCGTTGCCGGTAAGGTGGAACGGGAAGTTTCCCCCGGTAAATGGGAACCGGTGGCGGTTGGCGCGTCCCTGACCGCCGCCACGGTGATTAACACCGGGCTCAATTCCACCCTGGTTTTGAAAAACGGCGATAAAACCGTAACTATCCGGGCCATGCAGAAGGGAACCGTGGAGAATCTTGCCGCCGCGGGCAGCGCCAGCGGGGTGCGGATCGGGGGGAAAATTTCCTCCTCCAATACGGCGGTCAACGCCAGGGGCACTTCAAACACCTCCACCGCCTCCACCAGGGCCAGCGAAGCCGTCGCCGATGTGGAGTGGGCGGAATAATAGTATTCGAGCGTTTGGTTTAATAGTCGGGAACCCGTCCGCCCCGGGCGGCTTTACCGGCTATTTTTGGGTCAAATTGTTTACCCCGTCCCATTCCGGCGGCGGGGGATTTTTTAAATAATTTTCACAGCGTTCCAGATAAAGATACGCCGTTAGATCTTCGCCGCCGCTGTTCAGAATCGCCTGAAACTCCGCGGCGGCGGCGGTAAAGCTCCGGCCTTCGTATAACGCTACGGCTTTTTCCCAGGCGGCGGTTTTTTCTAAAAGGGCCGCGCCGGCGGCTTCCCGGTTTTCCAGCAGCTCGTAGAGCCGCAGGGGAGTGTTGATCCCTACCACCCGGATCCGGTCAAGGCTGCGGAGGATAAATTCATCCCCGATTTTTGCCCGGGTGTATTCGCTTACCAAAATGCCGCCGGTGTGGTATTGCTTGTTGACCCCCTCAAGCCGGGCGGCCAGGTTCACCGCGTTCCCCATGATCGTATAGTCCATCTTTTTGGGGGTTCCCATGTTTCCCACCACCATGTCTCCGGTGTTGATGCCAATCCGGGTGAAGATAGGCGCGGGACTGAGTTTTTCCGCCAGAATTTTTTCGTTGATTTGGATTTCGGCCTTTTTCATGGCGATCGCCGTTTTGCAGGCCAGGGCGGCGTGCGCTTCCATGTGGATAGGCGCGCCGAAAAAGGCGATAATCGCGTCCCCTTCGTACTTGTCGATGGTTCCCCCGTTTTCCATCACGATGCTGCTCATCTCCGTCAGGTAGAGGTTGAGGAGATTTACCAGGTCCGCAGGATCAAGCTGTTCGGAGATGGTGGAGAAACCCCGGATGTCGGTGAAGATGGCGGTCATTTCCCGCTTCTCGCCGCCCAGGTTCAACCGGGAGGGGTCGGCGATGATCTGCTCGATCACCTGGGGGGCCAGGTAGCGGGAGAAAGCGGAGCGGAGGAAGGATTTTTCCCGGAGGGTGGTGAAAAAGTTGATCCCCGTAAGCGAGAGGAAGGTCAGAGCCGCCGAAACAAAGGGCACCGCCACTCCCACATACTGTTTGGTGATCATGAAAAAAACCGTCAGCGCCGCAGCGGTCAAAACCAGGGCAATAATTCCGGCAAAAACGGATCGGCCCACATCCAGCCGTTTGATGATCAGGGCGAGGATCAGGGAGATGAGGAGGGCGATGAGGAAGGAAACCAGCCGGGGAGCGTCGTCCAGGAATTCCCCGGCAAGGATCATGTTGGAAATGGCCGAATAGATCCCCACGTTGGGGAACAGTTCCTGAAAGGTGGTAAGCCCCAGGTCGGTCATGGAGGTGGCGTCAACGCCGATAATGCTGAGGGTTCCGGCGGTTTTTGCCCGCACCTGTTCCCGGATTTCCAGAAGCTGCCCGAACTGATCCCGGGAAACGGCAAAAAGTTCCGCCAGCCACAGCCGGGTTTCTTCATCGTCAATATCGGCGTTGATGTACTCCTGGTAAGGGCCGTTGAGGAACGCGCCGACGGTATCCAGATATACGGCGCGGTATTCAAGGTAGTCGTCGAATGTTACCCCCTCGTCATTGTCCTCGCCCTGGTAGAGGATCTCCCGGATATAGTTGGCGTTGTTGTAGGTGTCCAGGGGGGTGTCCCCGCCGTCCCAATAGACGAAGATATTGGAGTCCGCCATGAGCCGCAGATTCTGGGCCAGGGCCGCCTCAAGGCGGTTGTAGCGGATCAGATCCCAGGAGGACATGCTGTTGTAGTCTTCAAATTTTTTTTTCGGCCACTTAACCAGAACGGAGCCGTCTTCGGTCCGGGGTATGCGGATGTCCCTGACACCGCCGTTGACCGCCGCGTTTTTCAGGACGATGGCGGAATTACTTACCTCAATGGCGGGATTCCCCAGCGTCTCCCGCAGGGCCGCTAGGGCCAAATGAGGGTAATAGTAGCCGTGGTGTTTGAGCAGCAGATGAACCCGCCGCCGGTATCCGTCCCGGTCCGGTTCGGCGTTGACAAAACCCGCGCCCCCGGCCCGGGAAATCAGCTTGAATATGGCGGGGATGATCCCCGGTTCATCGGGGGTCAGGCGGTCCCCCCGGTTTATTATATCCGCCAGGGCAATGCGGTTTTCCAGCCAGCTTTGGATCGCCGGGTCCATATCGTAGCTTTTGTCTTCCCCCAGAATATCGCTTTCGGACACCATCGTCAGGGTGAGGTAGGATTTGCCAAAAAATTGCAGGGTGTCGGCAAAGTAGGCGTCCACATCCCTGGTTACATAGTCAATGGAAACTTCCAGTTCATTTTTTACCAGGCCGGTAAATTCCGCCAGCTCGTTTTTGACACTTTCCGCGTCACCCCGGCCCAGGGTGCCCCGGGAAAAAGCGTCCATCACCTGGCCCACCGCGTCGTCGATGCGGATAAAACCGTTGTCCAGATACCGGGGCAGCTCCTCCCGGACATAATCGGGATCGACCCTGACGGGGCTGTTGTCCAGGTAGCTCAAGTCGAATACCACCGTATCGGCGCCCATTTCCCGGAGGAACACAACGGCGTCGGCCAGGATGTCCCGGGTCCAGGGAAAAATCCCCACATTTTCGATGGAGCCGTCATCCACCTTGATGATGAGGATCCGGTCATCCTCCCGCAGGGACGGAATGGTCCGCAGGAGGAGATCAAAAATCTGGCCGTCCAGGCTGGTAAAAAAAAGCAGGAAAGAGAGTACGGAGGCCAGGATCGGCACGATTAAAAACGAATATTTCCTGAACATGAAATATAGTATAAATTGTTTTAAACAAAAAACAAAGGCTTTGTTTTAAAGCTCCTGTTTCTATAATTCGGATGAGCGCAGCGCCGCCGGTTCTTCCGCCGGTTTTTCCGCCTCCCCCTCCGGGCCGCCGGTTTCTTCTTCCCTTTCGCTCCTGCTTTCAGGCTGAGTGTAAAACACCTCGATATAATTTTCGTCCCCCCGGATCATCCGGGGAATGGAGAGGAGAAACATGTCGGGGCCCAGGGGCAGGGAAAAACGTTTCTCCAGCGGGGGCGCGCCATCGGAAAATTCCAGGCGGATGGAATGGCCGCCGCCGCCGACTTTAAAAATATCCCGGTCACCCCGGAAAAATTCAACCGCCTTTCCGCGGTCTACCGAAACTTTGATAAGATCCGGGGCCCGCAGGTTTTCCGTTTCTATCGTGTGATTGTCCACCAAAAGGGTATGCCCCCGGTTCATGATGAAAATAACTATCCCCAGGCATACCCAGATAAAAACCAGGGCGGCGCGGATTACCAGACGGCGTTTCGTATTGGTTGCGTTTAACATGGCTGCTCCTGTTTTTCCCGCGCCGCTTCGGCCCCGCCCCGGAGGTCCGAGCGGGCCGCCTCCGCGTGGGCCCGTTTACGCCAGGCGTGGATTACCAGGGCCAGGGCGATGATGGCGTAACTAAAGGCGTCCCGGAAATATTCGCCGATCTGGGCGTCCCCGAAGAGGTTGGTCCCCGCCCGGGGCACGACGATATACATAAGGTGGAGGAGCATGGTTCCGATAAACACATTGGGTATGCTGGCCCTGGATACCGAAGCGCCCCCCACCAAAATTGCCGCGGCGGCGAAAAATCCCGTCTGCTGATGGGCGTTGTAGGTGGCGATATTCCCCATGTTCTGGAGGAAGATAATCTGCCCCAGGCTCGCCAGAACGGTGGAAATGACGATGGCGAGGATCCGGGTTTTGTCCACCGGAATCCCCGCGGCGTGGGCCACCGCCTGGTTCTGCCCCACCGCCCGCATATCCTGGCCCAGCTTGGTTTTTCTGAACCAGACGATAAAAAGGCACAGGAGGCCGATAACCAGGTAATTGGCCACGGGGATGGAAACGGCGCCGATCCGCAGGGGGATGAATCTATCCAGGGACTGCCGCACCGCGTCCAGATTCAGGGTATTGCGGATGCCGTAGCCCCGGCTGAGGAGGATCGTGGGGGAATGGATGGGGATTACCGCTCCCATCATATAGAGCACCACAAACTGATAAAAGCCGTCCATAAAAAAGCCCAGGACATACCCGGTGACCATTTCCCGGCCCCGGGCCCGGTTAAGGATCTGCCCCGCGGTCCAGCCCAGGAAGGCGGCGATGGGGATAGCGATGAGGCTGGCGAACACCAGGCCCGGCACCCCCACGATGTTCCAGTCCACCACAAAAAGGAGGCCGATCTGCCCCGCCATAGCCCCCAGCACCATGCCGAAGTTGATGCCCATTCCCGCCATAATGGGGAGGAGCAGGCTGAAAACCAGAAAACAGTTCCGCCCTATCCGGGTCAAAATTTCCTGGACGATCGAGGTGAGGGGCAGCCCCGAAATGGGGATTGCCGCCAGGGTGATCACCACAAAGATAAGCACCACCGCGTTATCGGCAAGGAACCCCGCTTTAAGGATTTTTTTATGTTTCAATTTGCCTGTCATTTAGTCACCTTTGTTTTCCGGGTGAGCGCGTAGATAATCATCCCGTTGCTGATAAGAATTCTGATAAC
>JAISBS010000112.1 GCA_031266075.1 Treponema sp. | reverse complement strand
TCCCTCATCGAGAATTTTAAAGAATATTACCGCTCCCACAACCAGGCGGTGTACGAAAATCCTTCGCCGGGAAACAAGGCCGGCGGCATTACGACCCTGGAGGACAAATCCTGCGGTTGCGTTCAGAAGGGCGGTACCGCGCCGATCCGCGGGGTTTACCGGTACGGCGAACGGATAACCCCCGGCCAGGGAGGGGTGCTGCTTCTGGAAGGGCCGGGAAACGACATTGTCTCGACCACGGCCATGACCGCCGCGGGGGCGCACCTTATCCTCTTTACCACCGGCCGGGGAACGCCCCTGGGCGCGCCGGTTCCGACCATTAAAATCGCCAGTAACACCGCCCTGGCGGAAAAAAAGAAAAACTGGATCGATTTTGACGCGGGCCCTGTTTTAAACGCCGGCATGGACGCCCGGTGTTCCGAACTTCTGGACGTAATTATTGCCGTTGCCTCAGGCCGCAAAAAAACACAAAACGAATTAAACGGATACCGGGAAATCTCGATTTTCAAAAACGGCATAACCCTTTAAGGGGGGATGGATTGCGGCGAAAGAAACCGGCTCCCGTTTATATGAAGGATGGGTATGAAAACTTTAATAATTGAAAGCCCGGGCAAAGTAACGATCCGGGAAACCGATGTTCCCCGGCCCGGGGAAGGAGAAGCCCTGCTCAAGTTGAAGTACGGCGGCATCTGCGGGAGCGATCTCAACTCCTACCGGGGCAGCTCGGCCTATGTTTCCTACCCCCGGATTCCCGGCCATGAATTCTCCGCTGAAATTGTCGAAATCGGAAAAAACGATTCAGGGCTGAAGCCGGGAATGTTGGTAACGGGAAACCCCTATTTTAACTGCGGGGTCTGTTATTCCTGCCGGAGAGGGCTCGTTAACTGTTGTACCACCAATCAAACGATGGGCGTACAACGGGAAGGGGCTTTTTCGGAATATATTACCATGCCGATAGACCGGCTGTATCCGGGAAAGGGACTGGACGCCAAAACCCTGGCGCTTATTGAGCCCTTTTGTATCAGCTTCCACGGCGTTGGACGGGCGGATATACAAAAAGGGGACCGGGTCCTGATCGTCGGGGCCGGAACCATCGGCGTACTGGCGGCCCTGGCCGCGAAACTCCGGGGCGCCCGGGTGTGGATGACCGATATTTCCGGACAAAAGCTGGCTTTGGCGGAGCGCTTTGGCATAGACGGAACCTTTACGAATACCGATCCCGGCGCCTTTGAGGCGGGGCTTCAGCAAGCCACCGGCGGAGACGGCTTTGATGTGGCCATTGAGGCGGTGGGGCTTCCCGCAACGTTTCAAAACTGCATTGACGCCGCGGCCTATGGGGGAAGGGTGGTGCTTATCGGAGTGGGAAAAAAGAACCTGGATTTTAATTTTACCCTGCTGCAAAAAAAGGAACTGTTTGTTGCCGGTTCCCGAAACGCCCTGAAAAAAGATTTTCTCGATTTAATTGATCAGGTAAAAACCAATGCGCTTCCTTTGGCGGACATAGTTACCAGCACCTATTCTTTTGCCGACGGCGTACAGGCCTTTGCGGACATTGACAAAAACGCGGCCAGTGAACTCAAGGTGGTCCTTGCGTTTTAAGCGCCGCGCTGTTTTCACCATTAGCGGGTGGTTTGGAGGCTCCGGACCACCCGCTATAGGGGCTCGGGATTCCATCGAACTCACATTAATTTAAATTACCGGCAAGACAATTAAAACGTTTGACAGAACGGAAAAGGGATTGTATAATTTTCATATCCTTATGTTATATACATTAAAAGTATACATCCTAAGAATACAACAAGGAATTTACAGGAGGCTTCCGTATGGGTTTTTTGACATTGGATGGCAGGGTTGCTCTGGTAACCGGCGCGGCCCAGGGTATCGGTTTTCATACCGCCAGGATGATGTGCCGGAACGGGATGAAGACGGCCCTGGCGGATATGAACGGGGAAAAGCTGGAAAAGGCCGCGGCGGAACTGAACGCCCTGGGCGGCGCCGAAGCCCTTCCCCTGGTCTGTGATGTTTCGGATCAGAACTCCATCGAGAAAACCGTCAAAGCCGCGGCGGATCGTTTTGGCGGGCTGGACGTTCTGGTGAACGGTGCGGGCATCTTGAGCGCCACCAAGATACCGGATATAAAGCTGGAAGAATGGGATAAGATTCTCAAAGTGAACCTCACCGGCGCCTTCTTTCTGATACAAACGGCCCTGGGGCATTTAAAAAACAGCAAGCATCCCCGGATAATCAACATCGCCTCCGTGGGCGGCAGGATGGGCGGGGTCGGCAATTCCATGAGTTACGCCGCCTCCAAGGGCGGGATGATCGCCATCACCCGTGGATGCGCCCGCCATCTGGGGCCCCTGGGGATCACCGTAAACGCGGTCTGCCCCGGACCGACCCGGACGCCCATCATGGACGCCTATACGGCGGAACAGATGAAGGTCCTCGAAAGCCAGAACGTGTTGGGCAGAATAGGCGAATCCGATGACGTGGCCGCCGGTATCTGCTATCTTGCCAGCGAGGAAGCAGGCTATGTAACCGGGATCACCCTGGATATTAACGGCGGATTCTGGATGGGCTGATGAGACCCATTGTGCGATTACCGGGGATTGAAGAAGCAAGAAAAAAGAAGCGTTTTAGTCTTTGCGGTTATTGATATTTTTTTGCGTTTTGCCTTTACTCTTTACAAGACGAGAGGATAAACGCACGGCATGGCGCTTGGTTACCGCTCTTTGAGCGGAGAAAAAAGGCGTCCGCAGGAAAGCGCAAGGGATTGAAGCGGTATTAAATAATTTTGGAAACCTCCAGTTTTTAAAATTATTTAATTTAAGCGGAAAGCCCGGTCCGGCCGCAGGCCGGATGCGCCCATAAACAGGAGGATAAAAATTGCTATAGATTTATCCCGCCTGTTTTACGGAAAAAATTGGTAAAGAATTATTTTTGAAGGAGTTTTAAATGCGTGAAAATCAGTATCTAAAATGGATGGCCGAAAATACCGAGAGCCGCTGGTGCAACGATTCCGCCCTGCGGGATGATTACCTGGACGCGATGCAATACGGAGCCGTGGGGTGCACGACCAATCCGCCCCTCTCCTTTGAGGCCCTGACGGTCAATGGCGGCCGCTTTCAGGAAAAAATCGAAGCGGTCCGGGCCAAATATTCAGGCAGGGAGAAGGTTCTGGAGTATTTCCGTTTTCTGGTATCCGAAATAGCCGGTGAGTTCCTGCCGGTCTACGAAAAAACAAAGGGGAAAACCGGGTATGTCCGTAGCCAGGTGGAACCCCGGCTGGGCGGGGACGCGGAGGCCATGCTGAATATGGGCAAGACCATCAGCGGCTTTGGAAAAAACGTGATGGTAAAAATTCCCGGAACCAAGGCCGGCATCTTCGTGCTTGAGGAGCTGGCGGCTTTGGGGATCCCGACGACCGCGACGGTCTGCGTTTCCGCGGCCCAGCTTGTCGCCGCGGCGGAAGCCTACGAACGGGGCTGCGCCCGGGCGAAAAAAGCCGGCCTCCCGGTTCCGGCCTCCACCGGCGCCCTTGTCCAGGGCCGGCTCCAGGACTACCTGGCCGGCCTCAACGCCGAGCGGGGCAGAGCGGTCTCCACCGAAGATCTGGAGACTGCGGTGCTGGGGGTGATCAAACGGACTTACCAGCTCTTTAAAGCCCGGGGCTACGCCCTGACCATAATGCCTGCGGCCTTCCGTTGCGCCAGGCAGGTTTCCGAAATTTCCGGCGGCGTGTTTGAGATGACCATTCACCCCAAGATTCAGGATCTTTTGATCCAGGCGGACAAGAAGGGGGAGATTAAACGGGAAAAGCGGATCGACGCCCCGGTGGACGATGCCGCCGTGGAACGGGTCGCCAGGGCTCTCCCGGAATTCCGCCAGGCTTATGAACCGGACGGACTTTCTGTAGACGAATTTGACGCTTACGGCGGTCTGACCATGACCCTGAACGGGTTCGACAAGGGCTGGCAGCAGCTTCTTTCATTTTAATAAGGAGAAAAGGATGAGCGGAATTATAAGCCAGTTATGTGCGGAAACAGAGCTTCCCCGGATGCTGAGGGTCAGGCAGAAGTTTGACCAGGACAGTATCCCCAAAGAAGCTATTCAGGCGGCGGTTGCCGCGGAGCTCTCCCTGCCCCGGTTGGGAGATCCCATCAAGAAGGGCAAGCGGATAGCCATAACCTGCGGGAGCCGGGGACTTGCCAACATTGCCGAAATTATCCGGGCGATTGCCGGTTTTGTAAAATCCCGGGGCGCCGAACCTTTTGTGGTTCCCGCTATGGGGAGCCACGGCGGCGCTACCGGCGCGGGGCAGAAGGCGCTGCTTGCGGGCTACGGGGTTACCGAAGAATTTATCGGCTGCCCCATTGTTTCCAGCATGGAAACGGTGGTGATCGGAAAAACCGAAGAGGGCCATTCGGTACGGATCGACCGTAACGCGGCGGAATCGGACGGCATCATCCTGGCGGGGCGGATCAAACCCCATACGGATTTTCACGGCCCCTACGAGAGCGGCCTTATGAAGATGATGACCATAGGCCTGGGAAAACGGGAAGGGGCCGACATCTGCCACGAGGCCGGCTTTGGCCACATGGCCCATCTGGTGCCCCTCATCGGCCGCTGCATCCTTAAAAACGCCCCGGTCGTTCTGGGCCTGGCGATACTGGAAAACGCTTACGGCGAAACCTGTAAATTCGTCGCCCTCCGTCCTGACGAGATAGACGAGCGGGAGCCCGCTCTGCTGGAAGAAGCCCGGAGCCATCTTCCCCTGATCCCTTTTCCCGAAGCCGATGTCCTGGTGATAGACCGCATCGGCAAGGATATTTCCGGGGACGGAATGGACCCCAACGTTACCGGGGCCAGCCCCTGTTCCCCCTATGTGTCGGGGGGCCTGAAAAGCCAGAGAACGGTGGTGCTGGATCTTACCCAGGCGACCCACGGCGCCGCCGTGGGAATAGGGGCGGCCCACACCATAACCCGGCGGCTTTTCAACAAGATCGACTACGAGGCCACCTATGTAAACGTCATCACCGCCCGGGTCCTTGAATTTGTCCGGATCCCCTGCATCCTTGACACCGACAGGGAAGCGGTCCAGCTTGCCCTCAGAACCTGCACGGACATAGACAGATCCAGGCCCCGGATTATCCGCATCGCCGACAGCCTCCACACCGAAACTTTTTGGATCTCCGAAGCACTGCGGGCCGGGGCAGAAGCGAATCCCCGGATTACCCTGGAGACCGGGCCTGAGCCCTGGGCCTTTAACGGCGAAGGAAATTTATGGTAACCCGGTGACTGCGGGGCGGAGCCCCTGCCTCTTTAAATTTCCCCCCGTTCTTTTGGGGGGGAATTTAAGAAGAAGCGGGAGGTGCTTCGGGATTCTAGGGCCTGTTCACACTAGAGAAACGTGATATACTCGGAATATGAAATTAACGCAGGAACAGCGGGAAAAGATCCTCCGGCTCTTCCCCAAACAACGGGGAAACGTAAAAGTCGAT
>JAISBS010000001.1 GCA_031266075.1 Treponema sp. | reverse complement strand
CATTCCACATCGGTATCGGGTTTGACAAAATACTGCATCTCCATCTGCTCAAACTCGCAGGTGCGGAAGATAAAATTTTTGGTTACGATTTCGTTGCGGAAGGCCTTGCCGATCTGGGCGATGCCGAAGGGAATTTTCATCCGGTTGCTCTGGATGATGTTTTTATAATTCACATAAATTCCCTGGGCGGTTTCGGGCCGGAGGTAGATAACGCTGGCGCTGTCTTCCGCGGGGCCTATGTGGGTTTTGAACATGAGGTTGAATTTCCGGGTGTCGGTGAGTTCGCCGCCGCAGTCGGGGCATTTTTTTGCCGTCAGGTTTTCTTCCGGGATCTGGTCCGCCCGGAACCGGGTCTTGCATTTTTTGCAGTCCACCAGGGGGTCGGTAAAATTTTCCACATGCCCCGAAGCTTCCCATGTCCGGGGGTGCATCAGGATGGCCGCGTCCAGGCCCACGATTTCGTCGTGGAGCTGGGTCATTTCTTTCCACCAGTTCCGGGCCAGGCGGTTTTTCAGCTCTATGCCCAGGGGCCCGTAGTCCCAGGCGCCGTTCTGGCCGCCGTAAATTTCGGAAGACTGAAACACAAAACCACGCCGCTTGGCCAGGGACGTAATTTTTTCCATCGTAGCTTTTCCCTGATATTCGGTTGACTCTTCGGACATGCGAAACTCCTCTATGTGAATAAAAATAAGTATACCGGAAAGCGGCGTGTATGGCGAGTACCGGACAGGCTGGCGCGGCAGTTTACCATGCGGATGTATTGAGAGCGGGGATCAGGACGTGGGGGTTTTTCCTATGGTCAGGGAAACCCCACAGACTACCAGCAGGGCCCCTGCCCACTGGAGGGGGCTGAGGCGTTCCCCCAAAAGAAAAAAGCCCGCCGCCGCGGTAACCACGGGGATAAAATTGATAAAAACCGATGAGACCGCGGCCCCCAAAACTTCCAGGGAATGGGCGTAAAGCCAGTAACCCAGGGCGGAACAGCAGATCCCCAGAAAAACAAGGTGAAGCAGGACGGGAAGATCCGGCCGCCCCCACCGGGGGTATTCGGCGGCGGCAAAGGGCAGGAACCCGGCGGCCCCGAACACCGACTGCCAGAACACGATGTGGATTCGGGAACAGCGGGCAAAGAGGGGGCGGGTGAGGAAGCAGTAGGCAACCCAGCTCAGGGCCGCGCCGCCCATGTAGGCGTAACCCCGGAGGCTGCCGGAGAGGGCAAAAGAAACCCCCGCTACCATCCACACCCCGGCCATAGAGATAGCGGCCCCCAGCCAGCGCCGGCCGCCGATCCGGGCCGGACTTGTCCGGCCGGGGGGGATCATGCCCGGCCGGGCGCGATCCGGGATTGCCCGGCGAAGTCTGCCGTCTATCCACTCCGCCGTCATGGTCAGCACCGGAATGGCCCCGGTGATAATGGACGCTTCCGAAGCGGTTACCAGGGATACGCCGTTGTTTTCGCAGAAGAAGTAGAGGGTAACACCGGTGATGCCCGCGCCGCAGAGCAGGGGGACATCCCGCAGCCGCAGCGGTTCCCTGGGCGCCAGATGGCGTTTGAAAAAAAAGAGAAACCCCAGGGCCAGGATAAACCGGAAGAGCCCCAGCGTCATGGGGGGAAAAACCGGGATCGCCACTTTTATAGAAATAAATGAAAACCCCCAAAAGAGGACACAGGCGATAACCGCCCAAAGCGCCTTGTACCGTTCAATCATGCGCGGTTTTATCCTGATTTGCGGGCGGGGCCATATCCAAGTGCCCGCCTTCCGGCGGGGGAGCTTCCGGGCGGGGAGCGTTAGTGAGTAATTTTGGCCGGGAGGTTTTTTCCCGGTTTGTTTTTGGCAGCAGCGTATTGATGTTGTTTTTGGCCGCCTTGAGCAGGGCGGCGACGGCGTTAAAGACCAGTTCCCTGGTTGACTCGTCGACGCTGGTCAGGGACTGGATCATAAGGCCGGTGTTTTTAAGCCACCCCGCGCCCAGTTCGGGAAAGGACTTTGCTTCGGTGGAACTGAGAATGGTGAAGAGGGTTTCGGTAAACTGTTCCCGCTGTGTTTTGTTCAGGCCGCCTATCCATTCCTTTAAAGTCCGGTCAATGAACCGGCTTCCCTGGGTAACGGCGTCCAGGCGGACCACATCGTTATGGGTGACCTCCCAGGAGTACACGTCATGCTGCAGTAAACCGGTTTGGGTGCTTTTTACCACGGTATAATCATCCTCATGTTCAAAGAGCATACCAATCACCGAGTCCTGGGGAACAAAGGCGCAAATTTTTTCCCGGATGGCCCGGTAGCCCGCGCTGTCCATCACCGTGTGATGAAAACCCGGCGCGTCGTTGCTGTAGATCACGGTGATTCGGGACTGTATTTTTTTACCGCAAAAAGCCGCGGCGTACACCGCCAGATTCCCCCCCTTGGAGTGTCCGCCAATCCGCAGGGGCCCCCGGATCTTCCCCGCCATTTTTCCGAGGTAAGAAACCGCTTCCAACTGGGAGGGAACCGCCGCGCTGAAGCTCATGTTCAGATCTTCTTTCCACCCCACCAGGGTTGCGTCGGTTCCCCGGTAGGTGATAAAGGCGGAACCGTCCCCGGTAAAAATCGTGAGGGCGGCAAA
>JAISBS010000050.1 GCA_031266075.1 Treponema sp. | reverse complement strand
TGCCGCGAACACCCGGTCGCCTGAACAATTTCAGCGGGACCGTATCCGTTTTGTTTCATCCGTATGATTATTTTCCGCCGTTCGCTGAGTGCTTCGGTACTCAGCCCTCTTCCGTCTTCCTTTTCCATGCGAATATTATATCATATCTCTTTTATTACGTCTATATTAGTATTGCCGGGTCAGTAATATACCATTTTTGCATATAGCGGATATGACAGCCGAAGAAATATTAAAAGAAAAAATAAATGTTGTGGGATTATTGGGAACAAAATATACAATGTCTGAAGATTTTTATAAATCAAAATTAATTGAAAGAGGCATCAATGTAATTATACCGGAGGAAGAAGAACAAAATACAATAAATGAAATAATTTATAATGAACTTTGTAAAGGGACAATAAAGGATGATTCCCGAAAAGAATATGTAAGAATAATTGAAAAAATGGTAAGAAGCGGCGCACGGGGAATAGTATTGGGGTGTACGGAAATAGGGTTATTGATAAAACAAAAAGACATATCCGTAAAAATATTTGACACAACAATAATTCATGCGAAAAAGGCAATGGAATTCGCGTTGAAATAAAAAATGGACTTGTTTATAACCCGGTTGGTTATGTGCCAACCAAAAGTTGGCTTGCAAGTCTCGCAAGAAACCCGGCGGGTTTCAATGTTCCGCGTTTTGCTTTTTTTAGCGGATTTGTTCAAAAACTGAAGTTTCCAGAAAACCGAAGTTTTGGGAAAGGCTCTTATAAATACCGTTCATTGATCTTCCCCGCGATTTCCAGCAGCTTTTCCCGGCTGTTCATGGACGGGTCGTTCACCACCGTTTCAAAAAGTTCTTTCAGGATGATGCCCATGTGTTTTCCCGGCTTTACCCCAATTTCTATCAGGTCTTTGCCCGATACCGCCAGGTCTTTCAGGGAAAAAGCCCGGTTTCCGGCCAGGGCCCCGTCTACCCGCTGAATCAGGGGGAGGAGCGAGGCCGGGTCCGGCTCCAGCCCCGCCATGGCATAGGTATCGGCCTGGCGGAGGCGGTAGAGGTTTTCCAGATGTTCCTCCCCAACCCGGATGATAAAACGGCGGACCGCCGCGCCGCTCCAGTCTTCGGTGTAGTGGAACATATGTTCCCCGATCAAATGGCAGGTTTCGTCGATCACGGCATTGGGGTACCGGAGCCGGGTGAGGATCTTCCGGCACAGCCGGACGGATTCCTTTTCATGTTGATAAAAAGTCCAGATTCCCCGCTCGCCGGCTTTGCGGGTTGCGGGCTTTCCCAGATCGTGAAACAGGGCGGCCAGAATCACCTGCCGGGGGTAGCGTTCCCGGCTGGCGTAGTCGCAGGCCAAAAGGGAATGATCCAGCACGTCAAATTGATGGTAGCCCTTCTGTTCTACCCCCCGGCAGGCGGCAAGTTCCGGGATCAGCAGGTCTAACAGCCCGGTCCGCTCCATCAGGCGGAAGGCGGTCGAAGGCCGCCCGGCGCCGCTTCCGGCTCCGGCGCCCAGTATTTTGTCCAGTTCGTCCCGGATCCGCTCGGGGGAAACTTTGGCGGTAATTGTCAGGGCCGGGCGGACGGCGTCCAGCGCGGCGGTGTCCAGGCTAAAGCCCAGCGTGGCGGCAAAGCGAACCGCCCGCAGGGGCCGCAGCCCGTCCTCGGAAAACCGTTCATTCGGGTCGCCCACGCAGCGGATGAGCCGTTTTTTTATATCCGCCGCCCCGCCGAAGGGGTCCACCGGGCTGCCTTCGGGAAGGCGGAGGGCTATGGCGTTCATGGTAAAATCCCGGCGGCTTAAATCTTCCCCGATAGTAGCGGCGAACTCCACCTTGCCGGGGCGTCGGCCATCGCGGTACTCCGACTCGGTGCGGAAGGTGGTTACTTCCACCGCCTGGCCCTTGTAATGAACGGTAACGGTGCCGTGCCTGATGCCTGTGGGGATGACCCGGCGGAACATGGTCATAACTTCTTCCGGGGGGGCGTTGGTGGCAAGATCCCAATCCTGGGGCTTTTCCCCCCGGCAGAGGTCCCGAACCGCCCCGCCCACCAGGTACAGGTCCCGGCCATAGTTCTGAAAAACCGCGGCGATTTCCCGGAGCAGGGGGTGAATACGTGCGTTGTCCATCAGGGGGCACTATACTATAATGAGAATCCCCGGACAAGCGCGGCCCGTTCGCGCGGGCAGGCGGGAAGGAGCGGAAATGCGGGGAATCCTCTTTACCGGCGGGGAAGGGCCGGGACCTGAAACAAGCCGCCGTCTCGCGGAGGGGGCGGCCCTGATTGTTGCCGCCGATTCGGGGCTTGTGGCCGCGGAAACCGCGGGGCTCAGACCGGACTGGGCGCTGGGGGACATGGATTCGCTGGACGATCCCCGGCGGCTGGAAAACTACCCGCCAGGCCGGGTTCTGCGGCAGCCTGAGGCCAAGGATTATACGGATACGGAACTGGCCTTTTCCCTTCTGACGGAACAGGGCTGTGATGATATCTGGATCATCGGCGGCGGCGGGGGCCGGGCGGATCACCTCTTTGCCATCCGTTCCCTTTTTGAACGGGATCCTTTTCCCACCCGGTGGATCACCGCCGGGGAGGATATGTTTTGTCTCGCGGGGCCGGGAAAATTGGCCCTGTCCCGCCGGGCCGGGGAGCTGGTTTCGGTTTTTCCGCTGGGCGGCGGCCCCTGGAAGGCGGAGAGCGGCGGCCTCAAATGGCCTCTGGACGGCCTCTCCTGGAACCGGGGTTTTTTCGGTCTGAGCAATGAAGCGGAAACCGGGGATTTTTCCATCCGGGCTCTGGCGGGGCGGTTTTTGGTTATCATACCGGGCCCGCCTTCAATTTGAAGGAAAGCGTGAAGGAAAACGTGTATGCCGGCGATTGTTATTGATGGGAAGGCCATAGCCAAAAAAATCCGGGACGATCTGGCGATCCGGGCCGCGATTCTGCGGAAAAAGGGCGTGTTTCCCTGCCTGGCGGTGGTGCTGGCGGGGGAAGACCCGGCGAGCCTTTCCTATGTGGGGGCCAAGGAAAAGGCCCTGGCCGAGGCGGGAATGGAAAGCCGGGATATTCGGCTTCCCCGGTCAACCGGGGAAGGGGAACTTCTGTCCCTCATTGATCAACTGAACCGGGACCCGGCGGTTCACGGCGTTCTGGTTCAGCTTCCCCTGCCCCAGCACATTGAGGAAGACAAGGTTATCGCCGCCATAGACCCGGCCCGGGATGTGGACGGCTTTCATCCCTTTTCCGTGGGCAGCATGGTGCTGGGCCGGCCCGGCTTTCTGCCCTGTACCCCCCACGGCGTGGTAACCCTGCTCCGGGATCTTCCCATTCCCCTGGACGGGGCCCGGGCAGTGGTGGTGGGCCGTTCCAACATCGTGGGGAAGCCGCTGGCGAACCTCCTCTGCCGCCGGGACGTAAACGCCACGGTCACCCTGTGCCACACGGGAACCCGGAACCTGGAAAGTATCTGCCGGGAAGCGGACATCCTCATCGCCGCCGCGGGGAAACCGGGGCTTATTACCGGTAGTATGGTAAAAAAAGGGGCGGTGGTTATTGACGTGGGGGTAAACCGGGTGGAAGACCCCTCGGCGAAAAAAGGGTACCGCCTCCGGGGGGACGTGGATTTTGATCCGGCGGTGGAACGGGCGGCCTACATTACCCCCGTGCCCGGCGGGGTGGGGCCCATGACCATCGCCATGCTCCTGCAAAACGTGCTGATCGCCGCGGAACAGCGGACGTGAGGCGGGGATGATCGATATACAAAACAGCGCCGATTACCGGGACGTACCCCTGGCCAAAGTGGGAGTCAAGGGCCTGGAATACCCCATCCGGGTGCTGGACAAGGTAAAAAAAGTCCAGCATACCGCCGCCAAAGTGGATCTCTACGCGGACTTGCCCCGGCATTTCAAGGGAACCCACATGAGCCGGTTTATCGAAATATTCCACCGCTACCGGGAGGATCTGTCCATGCCCCGGTTTCTGGACATGCTCAAAACCATCCGTATCGATTTGGAAGCGGAATCCGCCTTTGGTTCCATGACCTTCCCGTATTTTATGGAAAAAAACGCCCCCGTTTCGGGGCTGCCGGGGATGATGTCCTACGAATGCCGGTATCAGGGCTGGGTGAAGGCTGGGGAGGATAAACATTTTACCGTATCGGTTTCGGTGCCGGTGGCTACGGTCTGCCCCTGTTCCAAGGCTATCAGCGACCGGGGGGCCCATAACCAGCGGGGCATGGTCCGGGTGGAACTGGAACTGGGGCCTTTTTTCTGGATCGAGGATATTATCGCCATAGTGGAAAACGCCGCCTCCAGCCCGGTCTATTCGCTGTTAAAGCGGGAAGATGAAAAATTCATCACCGAGCGGGGGTATGACAATCCGAAGTTTGTTGAAGATCTGGTCCGGGATGTATATATTGATATTAAAGGTATGAATTCCTTTCCCCGCTTCTCGGTGGAGGCGGAGAATTTTGAAAGCATCCACAACCACAGCGCCTTTGCCTTTGCCCGGTATGATGAAGGAGTAAACTCATGAATGACCTTGAAAGCGCCGAACCTTACGGCTCCACCAAAGCCCTGGCCAAACAGGGGGTCGCCGCCGTCGCCATGATCGGGGGCGGTGTTTTTCTGTTTGTGATAGAAGCCCTGGCCCGCTTCCGGGTGATAGGGCTGATAATGGGCGCGGTGGCCGGTATTGTCGGTGTTTCCGCCCTTCTTTCCAAAGACCCGGATGATAAAAAACCGGGACTTATCATTACCGCCGCCGGCCTTTTGGTGATCCTTTCCAAAACGGGGATTCCCGTATTACGCTCCCTGGCTCCCACCCTGTTAAACATCGGGGCGGTGGGGCTCCTGGTTATGGGTATCTGGAAGGGCGTCAAATTCTTAAGAGGGCTCAAAAGCCGGTCCTGAACCGGCTTTTGCGGGGACGGAAGGGCCGGGCGTTTTTTTGAAGTATTTTTTTTAAACCGACGGGTGCCAGATGAACAGCGCCGAATCGGCGGCCCTGGGCCTGGTGTGCCGGGAGCACGGCTGGACCGCCGCCCCGGACGGGGAAAGCGCCGATCTGGTTCTCCTCAACACCTGCTCGGTCCGGGCCACCGCGGAACAGCGGGTTTTCGGGCGGCTCGCCCTCTACGCCAGCCTCAAAAAAAAGCGCCGGGCCCCTGAACGGCCTCTGACCCTGGTGGTGGCCGGCTGTATAGCCCAGCGCCTGGGGGACCGCCTCAAAGAAAAGATCCCCGCAGTAGATTATGTGATGGGAACCGCCGCCCGGTCCGTCTTTCCCCTGATCCTCCAGGCGGCGGAGCAAGGCATTCCCCCCGCGGAGGCGGTGCGGGGCGGCCTTCCGGGCATGGAGGAAACGCCGGTTTTTTCCTTTTCTTCCGCGCACCTGGAAGAAGGGCCGGACGGGCAATCTCCCTTCCGGTCTTTTGTCCCCATCATGCACGGGTGCGACAATTTTTGTTCGTATTGCATTGTGCCCTACGTCCGGGGAAGAGAAGTCTCCCGGGCCCCCGCCGCGATCATGGAGGAACTGCGGCTCCTGGCCGGGAGGGGAGTGCGGGAAATCACCCTTTTGGGGCAGAACGTCAATACCTACCGCTGGGAAGGGCCGGTTCCGGGCCGGGATGACGCCGGGGTTTTGGATTTTCCGGGCCTCCTTGAATTGATAGCCGGGGAACTTGCGCACAGCCCCATCCGCTGGGTCCGTTTCCTGTCCGCCAATCCCAAGGACTTTTCCCCGGCGGCGATCCGGATCATGGCGGAAAACCCCCTGTTCTGCCGCCACCTCCACCTCTGCGTCCAGCACGGGTCAAACCAGGTTCTGGCGGCCATGAACCGGCGCTATACCCGGGAGCAGTACCTGGCGCTGGTCCGGGACATCCGTTCTGCCCTGCCGGGGATCACCCTGTCCACCGACATTCTGGTCGGCTTCCCCGGCGAAACCGAAAAAGACCTTGATCTGACCCTGGAATTGATGGAAGAGGTGAAATTCCTCTACGCCTATATGTATCATTATAATCCCCGGGAGGGAACCGCCGCCTATAATCTGCCGGGCCGGATAAGCGAGGGGGTAAAACGGGCGCGTTTGAGCCGGGTGATAGCCTTACAGAAGCGGCATACCGGAGAACTGCTGAAAAACCGGATAGGTTCCCGGGAAACCGTATTAATTGAGGGAATTTCCCGAAAAAATGCCGATGAATTAATAACCCGTACTGAACGTGATGAAATGGCGGTCGTTCCCGGCAAAGCTTCCCTGACCGGTTCCTTTGCCGCGCTTACCCTTTCCGGCCTGCGGGGGAATACGTTTCGCGCCAAGGAAATCAGCCTTCTATGATGAGGGCTGTTTAAAACATGAGGTTTTAAAGCAGCCGCCTATAATAGAGTTGTTCAGAAACCGCGGACCTTCGGTTCGAAGTTTCCGAACAAATTCCACTAAAAAATTTTGATTTTGATAAGGAGCGCAGTCTATGCCCTGGCGTTTGATTGGTTTTATCCTTCTTCTTGGCATATTCCTTGTTTTTATCGCCTTTAACCTGGGGAATAAGTGCGATATTAGCTTCTGGTTCGGAGTGGGGCTCCCGGAAGTACCCGTATATCTCACCGCCTTTGCGTCGTTTTTACTGGGAATGCTCTGCGCGGTGCCGTTTGTTTTTTCTCTCCGCCGGAAGAAAAAGGATAAACCCGGTAAAAACGCCGGGGACGCTTCCGGAAAGCTTCTTCCCGAAATTCCAGGTGATCCGGCGCTTAAACCCCGGAAAAAATGGGGGAAAAAGAAAGACGCCCCGGAAACCGGCCTTCCGGAAGAAGCCGGCCCCTATGGGATTAATTAGGGCAAAAAAACGCCGGCCCGCGCCGCTCCCCGCAGCCAGGGGGGGTACCGTCCGGGAGCCCGCTTTTCGGCGGGGGGGCTTCGGGGCGGGGTTGTTGGCGGCTGTTTTTTTTATGGCGGTTCAAACCGCCGGTGTTTTCTCCCAAACCCCCGGAACCGCCGGCGGGGCTTCCTCCGGCATCCGCACCGGAACGGAAATACAGGATATAGAAAAAAATCTGGAAAAAACCGGCCTTTCCGGCGCTGAACGCCGGGGGCTGTTGATACGGCTGGCCCAAATTCAGGAACTGGCGGGAAATATCGAAGCGGCAGCCCAAAACTGGACCGCCGCCGCCGCCGCGGAACCGGGGAAGCAGGACAACCTTTCCGTGATCAAGGGTGCCTATTGCCTTGCCGCTATGGGCGAGTGGGATCGGGCCGAGGCTGCGGTCAATATGGTTCTGCGTGCCGGCCAGGCCGGGCCGGCCCTTCTTTTGGCCCGTTATGCGGGGGCCTATATCGAAGCTTTCAGTTCCGGCAATGTATCCCCTCTCCGCGATTTGGCCTCCGATCCTGGTTTTGCCGCCATGAGGCCGGCGGTTTATTATACCCTGTGGAAAGTAACCGGAGCGGATCAGTGGAAAGACCGGCTGTTAGCTGAATTTCCCCGGAGCCCCGAGGGCCGTATCGCCGCGGACGCCGGCGGCATAGTCAGCGCCGCCCCCGCCGCCATGTGGCTGTTTTTCCCCGGCCGCGGGGAAATCTCCCCGGCCGCTCCGGACCGGCCCCCGGTGCCGGTTCCGCAGACCCCGGCGGCTTCGGCATCCACCCCGGTTCCCCCGGCGGCCCCGGACCAGCCTCCGGCGCCGGTTTCTCAGGCCCCTGGCACGGGGGTCCTGCAGACCGGCCTTTTCGGCAACGAGGCGAATGCCCGCAGGCAGGCCGACAGGCTCCAGGCGGCGGGGTTCACCCCGGCCCTCAGCAGGCGCCGGGTAAACGGCGCCGATTATTGGGCGGTCAGCGTACCCCCGGGGCAGGATATGAGCCGGACTATTTTACGGCTGAAAGACGCGGGATTTGAGTCTTTTCCGGTGTTTTAGGGCAACGCTGATTAACTTGACGCTAATCAGCATTGCCCTAGGAGCAAGCTCATTTCATTACGCAAATACCACATTAAAGCAGCACTGAGTACGCCAACGCAGTTGGCGCATTCTCGATTGAATCAACAACCGCGCGGCAGAGCGCGGACCTCCGGTCCGGCGCGGTATGTTGTTCTCATAAGGTGTTGGTCTCGAGTTTAATACCTTTATGACCGCGGCAGAGCCGCGGGGTATTAAACCCTCGCCACGAATAAATCAGGGCTTCCTTAGCCTTCCGCCGCCGTCAGGGAGATAACCGGCTCATGGAGACTCTGGATCCCCATAGCCCCCAGGCGTACCCGGGAAAGGCTTAAGGTTTTTCGGGCCTCCCCGCCGTCTTCCCCCGGAGGGGAAGCCTCAACCTGGTAAATTTCCCGGGTGGAAGCGGGGCTGTTTTCGGCCGGGATCGCCTGAGTCCGATCCGGGGAGAGCGAGGAGCCGTGATCCGGCCGAAACTCCAGGATTTCCTGGCCGCTGATCAGGAGGAAGGCGTACCGCCCCTTTTTGACGGTTCCCCCGGAATTGAGTTCGTACACGCCGTCCTTAAAAAACCGTATTTTTCCCAGGGAACTGTCGTAAAGGGCGTCGATATAGGAATTGACCGGCCCGGCAGTCGAGGGAAGCTGCTTTTCAATCGTCCCCGCCCTCCGGTAAGAACCGTCCCAGGAGGCGTTAACGCCGATTTTCAGCCGTACATCCTCAAAAACCTTTACCCGGATGCTGTCCAGGGACTCCAGCTCTATATCCAGAAAACGCCGTAGCGTGCTGACGGATATATTCTGGCTGGAAATATACAGCCCGTAGCGGGTGGGGCTGGAATTCTGCCAGATAAATATTTGCTGGGTTTCATCACCAAAAAAGATCAGTTCCTTCTTGGCGGGATCAAAAAAAATATACTGCCGGTTATCCACGGTTCCCTGGGGGCTTACATAATACCACAGATCATTGATAAATGACTCAAAAACCCCGGGGGCGCCGCTCAACAGTTCCCGGAGGCGGCGCTGTTCAATCTGGGAACCCGGAATCCGGGTGATCTTTTGCTGTTCATAAAGGCCGCTTGCCGGATTATAGGCATAGATAATCTCTACCTGATCCAGGATATTATCCGATTCAAAATCGTGCCCGTAGGCGGCGATGGTAAAGCTCTGGCCCCGGCTCATACCAAGCTGATACGCCTGGGGCCGTTCGGTTTCCTGCACGGAAATGGAGCCGTCGATCCGCAGTTCCGCGATGCGGGTAAAGGGCTGGCCGGTATCGGAGGAGTCGTCCGGCGCGGAATTCGGCTGGGGCCGGCCGTTTTTCCTGAAAATAGTCATGGTATGTTCCCCCGCGCCGTTCATACCGGTAAGGAGTACGCTGACACTCCGGTCCCCGATAAGATCCTGGGTAAAAAGAGAGATGGTTCCCGGCCGGGCCGCCGCCGTCGGGGCGCTCCAGATCCGCTTGTATGTCCGGTCCGGCTCATCATAATCGATATAGGTGATATAAATGGGGCTGTCAATTTCCAGAAGATTCCGGTAGGCCAGGATCTGCTCCTCCGCCGGATCCCCGTCAAAATCCTGGGTCAAGAGGGAGATCATAATTTCCCCGTCCTCCAGGGCCGTCTTGACGTTTATGCTGTCCTCATAGGCCGTCCGTTCCGCAGCGGTGCCGGAATCCCGGTTGTTTCCCTCTATTTCCTGGGGTATGACAATCCGGGTCTGGCGCTGTTCCCGGGGTTTTCTGAGGTTGACCAGATTGAAATTGAAGGGGTTAAATACCAGCAGCGCTATTCCCAGCATACAGAAAAACAACAGGGAAACACTCAGGATTAATAAAATTTTTTTTGTCATATCGTTTTTAAAAGGGGCGTTATCCTTTCCATTACCTGCTTGAGGGTATCTTCAATACTATAAGAACTCCTGAAGCCGGCAGCGGTTACATGGCCGCCGCCGCCGAACTGCTGGGCGATTTTTGAGACATTCACCGCGCCTTTGGAGCGGAGGGAGCAGCGGACTTTCCCTTCCCGGTTTTCCTTGACCAGAATGGACGCTTCGATTCCCCCGGCCTGCATGGGGATGTTGATAAAGGTTTCGGCGTCCTCAAAATCCGCCCCCGTGGACTCCAGATCTTCCTTCCGTAAAGTCAATACCGCCGCCCTGCCGCCGGCGCAAATTTCCAGGGTGGAAAGGACCTGCCGCCTCAGCAGCAAGGCCCCCAGAGAGGCGTTTTCGTTCAGTTCCCGGTAAACGTGAGCGGGAACAACCCCCGTTTCTATCAGGGAGAGGGCGGCCCGGAAAGTACGGGCGGTGGTTTTAACATAGGCAAAGGAGCCCGTATCATAACTCAGCCCCGCAAAAGCCGCGGTGGCGGTATCCAAATCCAAGGTAATTCCCGCGGCCTGGGCGGCCTCCACCATTATTTCGCAGGTGGAAGAGGCGGTTGAATCAATAAGGCCGGACAAAACGGAAAACGGAGCCGGTTCATGGTGATCGATCACGAAGGTTTCCCGAACCCGGCCGATAAG
>JAISBS010000042.1 GCA_031266075.1 Treponema sp. | reverse complement strand
CATGCCCAAGAGCCCGCTTGCGCGGGGGAGCTTTAGGGCGTTATAAAGGGTATGTACCCTGAGTCTAATACCTTATGAGAACAACATACCTCGTCCCTTTAGGGCGAGGTTGTTGATTTTATTTCGCCTGACAGGACTTTTCACGCTTTTTTGTCCTGTATGCCTTCGGGCTAATAGGCGGCTCGGCCTCCGCAACGGCTAGGTCATTCCGCTGCGCGCAGACCTTCGGTCTGAACATTCCCACGCAAAACCGGTTGGGTTTCCGGAGCTTCCCTGGATGTCAATACCGTGTGCGGACAGCCATTGTCCGTAAAAACCTGTTCCGGTTTGACCGCGGTAATGATATAGTTGATTTAGTGGTTGTTGTTCAGAAACTGCAGTTTCTGAACAACTCTCGTATTTTCTAATATTGAGGAACAGCGGTGCGGGCGGAAAAACGGTTTACGGAACAGTGCATCATCCGGCTCAGGGCGGAAATAAAGGACGCCGGGGGGAACGAGGTCTTTGCCTTGGGCGGCCTTGACGATAAGGGTCTTGTGGCCCGGATACGGGTGCGGGCCCGGGGAAACGAGGACTCGGTTTTGGCTCTGGGCGCCGGATCGGAGGACGGCCCGGTGGCGGGACAGGATGAGGAATTGCCGGACGTACTTATCCACAACCACCCCTCGGGCTTTTTGACCCCCAGCGACAACGACCTCGTTATCGCGGGCCGGGCCGCGGAGGGGGGAACCGGGGCCTACATTGTTGACAACCTGGTGGAAAATGTCTACGTGGTGGCCGAACCGGTCAGGCGGCGGAAACGGAAGGCCCTCGATGCCGGGGCGATTACCGAGGCCCTCCGGGAGGGCGGAACCGTTGCCGGGCGGCTGCCCTCCTACGAACCGCGGCAGGCCCAGATCGACCTGATGGAACTGGTTATCCGTGGTTTTAACGAAGACGCCCTCGTGGCCGCGGAGGCGGGGACGGGGGTAGGGAAATCTTTCGCCTACCTGCTGCCCGCAATCCACTACGCGCTGGCCAACAACGAGCGGATCGTCATTTCTACCGCCACTATCACCCTCCAGCAGCAGCTTTTTGAGAAGGATATCCCCCTGGTAACAGGGGCCCTGCACAAAAAGATCAAGGCCCTTTTGATGAAAGGCCGGGGCAATTACCTCTGCCGCCGCCGGCTTGGCGACGCTCTCCGGGAGCCGGATCTGGAGGATGCGGAACAGGAGGAACTGGCCCGTATCAGCAACTGGGCGGAGGCTACCCAAAGCGGCAGCCGCCCGGATCTTTCGTTTGTCCCCGCCGATACGGTCTGGTCCCGGGTCTGTTCCGAGGCGGATCTCTGCATGGGGATGCGCTGCCCCGAGCGGGAACGCTGTTTTGTCCTTACCCTCCGGCGGGAGGCGGCGGATGCCCGGATTCTGGTGGTAAACCACCATCTGCTCTTTGCGGACCTGGCGGCCCGGCGGAAAGGGGCGGGCTATGACAACACCGTGGTTCTGCCGCCCTTTACCCGGGTGATCATCGACGAGGCCCATACGATGGAGGGAGCGGCGACTTCCTTCTTTTCCGATGAGTGGAGCAGGCCGGGGATTTACCGCCAGCTCGGGCGGCTCTACCGGCGGCGGCGGGCCCAGCGTCAGGGGCTGCTGCTTCGTCTGGCGGCTCTTGTCCCCGGCGCGGACGACAAAATCGACGATGCCGCCGCGGCCATTGAGCGGATCCGGAAAGCCGCGGACGCGCTGGATCAATGCGCCGGGGAACTCTGCGGCGGCGAAGGGGTGTTCCGGCTCTGCCCCCGGCGGGCGGATGCGGAGGGTGTCCTTTTTCCGGGGCTCAAGGATCTGCGGAAAAAAATCCTCGTCCTGACGGAACTGGTGCGGAACCTGCTTGAAGCCCTCGGCGCCAAAGATGAAGACAACGCCGCGGTTTGGGAGATCAAGCCGGTTCTGCGGCGGCTGGAAACCATCGGCGAAATCTGCGCGTCCTTTGTTGAATACCGGGAACGGCCCCAGGAGGTGATGTGGCTGGAAAAACGCCAGAGCGCCGGGCGGGAACCCTATGCGGTGTTTCACGTAACCCCCGTGGATGTAGCCCCCGGCCTCAGGGAGGCCCTTTTTGAACCGAACAAAACGGTGGTTTGTCTTTCCGCAACCCTGACGACAGCGGAGCCGGGCCGCTATGCCGGTGAAACCGGGGAGGACGGCGGCGAAGAGCCGGGATCCTTTGACTACTGGGCGGGCCGCTGCGGCCTGAATGTGGCCGGCGGGCGGGAGATTTTGACCGGGCGTTTTCCCAGTCCCTTTCCCTACGCCGCCTCGGTGCTTTTGGCGGTTCCCGCCGATGCGCCCCTGCCGGAGGAAGCGGACTACCAGCCCTTTGTGAATCAGGCCGCGGCCCGGCTTGCCGCCGTGTCCGGGGGCTCCGCCCTGATCCTTTTTACCTCCTACCAGTCCCTGCGGAGCGCCTACAACGCCGCCCAGCCGGAACTGGCGGCCCTGGGCATCCGCTGTCTCAAACAGGGGGACGACGACCGGACCCGGCTGCTCCAGACCTTTCTCGCCGACGAAAGCAGCGTCCTCTTTGCCACTGATTCTTTCTGGGAAGGGGTGGACGCGCCGGGGGACACCCTCCGGCTGGTGATCCTCTGCCGCCTGCCCTTCCGAACTCCCAACGATCCGGTCTTTGAGGCCCGCCGGGAGGCCCTGGAACAGCGGGGCGGCAATCCCTTTATGGAACTGTCCCTCCCCGAATCGGTGATGAAGTTCAAACAGGGCTTCGGCAGACTCATGCGCCGTTCCAGCGATCATGGGGTGGTGGCTGTTCTGGACGGGCGGCTCCTCCGCAAACGCTACGGCGGCTTCTTCCTCCGCTCCCTGCCCAAAACAAAAACCTGCTTCGGCGATTTGGACACGATTCTTCAAACCATGGAGAATTTCCTGTATGCAACGAAATGAGCGGGCTTTACGAAAGCGGAAAACCACGGAGAACCACGGGAGCCGCCGGAAACTCAGGCTGGGTTTTCAGCGGTTCCCCGGATACGCCTGCATGACCGCGGAAACCATATCCCGGTTAAATATTTTTTGGGAAAGCTCCGGCAAAGTTCCATCGTCAAACAGTTCATCCAACGCCGAGTCCAGCGCGGCGGTGAGGGTGTCATTTCCTTTTTTAAGACACAGGCCGATATATTCATCGGAAGGCCCCTGCCAGACAAGGCTATAGGGGCTGTTTTCTTTTTCCGTATAGGCATGGGCGGCTATATTGTCAGCCACAACCACATCGACCCTTCCTGTCCGAAGCTCATCAAAACAATTGAGTATTTTATCATAGGAATAGGGCGTAAAACGCGCTCCCCGCCGGCTTACCGTTTCGGTAAAATAATGCGCCGTTGTATCGCTCTGGTACGCAACGTTGAGACCGGCAATGTCTTCGGGCTTTTCAATATTCAAGGCAGAGGTTTTAAGCACGACAATGGCGATTGAGCTGTCAATATACGGTCTGGTAAAATTGTACCGTTTTTGCCGTTCCGGTAAGATCGTGATATTAACCGCCACATCATACTTGCCGGTCTCAAGCCCCGCCAAGATGCCCTCCCAGGCGGTATCGATAAACTTCGCCTCCATCCCCAGCCTGCCGGCAATCGCCTTTGCCAGCTCAATGTCAAACCCGGCAAGCGTTTTGCCGTCAACATCATAGTATTCCATCGGCGGATACCCGGCCTCAACGCCCACCGAAAGCACACCCGCCGCAAGGGTAAGTCCCTGTGGCTGCCGCTTTTGTTTCGCGCATCCATTACACAAAAGGCCGAAGACCAAAAAGAAAAGAAAGGCGTTACCGGCGGCTCTCATGTATGGCTGGCGCACGGGTCCTTTATATCCGTCTGAATTTCAACACGTTCTCCACGCCGTCTTCACCGGTAAACGTAAAAATGGACGTGGAGCCGGATTCCCGGAAATTGCCGGTGGTGCTGTATAGTTCTTCTTCGCCGGTAATGTAGTGAAGCCGTTTGCTCACCCGGTTAAAGTCAATGACAATGACCGCGCCGTCTTTGGTCCGCAGGGTGTACTTCACTTCGTTGCCGTTGGTTTGAACCACCGCGCCGCTGATTTGATCGATCATGCCCGTTTCCGCTCCGTCCTTTGTCCAGGAATAGAGATTGAGGTTTTGCCCGTTCCGTATCTGGGCAAAAAGGGACATTGAACAGACAAACAACAGGCCGCTTATCAGTACGATTTTTTTCATGGGAAACCTCCACAAATGAACCGGCGTTGTCCGGAAACGGAAGACCCCGAAGGAGCCGGCGGTTTCTGAACAACGCTCATATTACTATAGTATCATGAAAGCGGAACCGTCCACAACCTGAGGCCGCCGGGCTGACGGCTCCGGGGCGGCTCAGGAATCGCTGTCAAACACGGTTTTTCCCAGTGCGGAGGCTTCGGGCCGGACGGCGGCCCGGTATGCGTCCAGCGCCTCTTTTTCCCGCCGGAGTTCCCGGAAGAGGTAGACCGTATTGCCCCGCCCGTCAAGCTCCACATCGGGGACAGCCACGGCCCCCATGTCCTTGATAATCCGGTCCCGGGCGGCGGCCATGTTCCGGGGGCGGCATTCTGCCACGGGACTGTCAATGTCGTTTTCCCGGACTCCCAGAGGGTTTGACCAGATATGGGCAAAGCCGGTTTTTTTCAGGTTGTTCAGCTTGATTTTTTCATTTTCCCGGTTTTCAAACAGATAGCGGAGGCCGGGGATGAGCCAGAACAGCAGGGAAAACACCAGCGGAACCAGCCCCAGCCCAACGCCTATCAGGGGCAGGGGGTTAGAAGCGGCGAGGGTGAAAAAATGCCAGACCACGGCGTACAGGTAAGAACTGGCCTGGAAATGGGCTTCGGTCAGAATGGCCCCGGTGTTCATGGCGTTAAAAAGGAAATAGCTGCCAAAGGCCAGGTTCACCGTGTTGATAACGCCGAACCAGGCGTTCATGTTTTTTTTGTTGGAGGAAAACTGCCGCAGCCGCCGGATGGGGGCGGAAACTTCCGGGAAAGAGCGGTCGCCCTGATCCGAGCGGAGGAGGAGTTCGTCAAAACGGTACACGATGGTTCCCGCTTCGGTGGCCTCCGGGGAGCCGCCGAATTCAAAACACCGGGCCATCAGTTCCCGCTCCGCCGCTTCCGGCTCCAGGCCGCTCAGGGCCATATATTCGGGCAGGGAAATGACCCCCCGGCGGGCCTGGACGCAGGCGATAAAGGCCTTTTTTTCCAGTGCCGCCCAGTCCCGGTTGGGATCCCCGTCGCCGAAGACAAAGGAAAAAATCGCCCGGTGCAGGGGCCGGCCTTTGGGCCGCCCGGCGTTCTGGCCGCCGTAGCGCTGCCGGGAGTCCGGGGATTTGGTCAGTTCCGAATAAAACCAGATCCGAAAGATCAGGTCGAAGATATGGGGGCCCAGAAAAACGCCGCCGCCGGAACTGCGGCCCCGGCTGCCTGAGTTTGATGACCGGCCCGCCACGGCGATAAAGAGGCTGGCCAGGGCAAGCAGCATAAACAGCGCGAAGTAGCCTACCAGCATCACCATGATCCAGACCTTGAAAAGCCCGGCGAAAAAAGCCCTGGCCAGATGCCCGGCGTGTTCAAAAAAATTCCGCAGGCCTGCCCGGAAGCCCCGGTAGCGGCTGACAAAGCCCCGGGGGAAGGAATAGCGGATTTCCCCGGATTCGGTTACCTCAAGGCGGGCGGAATATTCGTCCGCGGCCCGGGGAAGCTGTTCCCGGATGACGGCCAGGGGCAGGGCGGTGGCCGCCGCGACATCCGCCACGGTGGCTCCCCGGCGGCGTTTTTTGAGGGCCCCGGTCAGTATCCGGTAGCTGCGGGCGTCCGCTTTGTCAGGAAACTTCTTGTTCTGCGGCAAATTCGTTCTTTTCCAAAATGGTCGCCAGGGTCAGGTTCCGTAAATAATTGTTGACCAGCCCGGTCATTTCCATCCACACCCGGTGGCTCAAACAGCCGCTGATCCGGTCGCAGTCTTCATGATGCTTGTCGCAGGGGCTGACGCTTAAATCTTCCCCTGCGGCGTCCAAAATCTCCTTGACCGTCAGCGTTTCCAGAGACCGGGCGAAGCAAAAGCCCCCCCCCGGCCCGCGGACCGAGGAAACAATCCCCGCCTTCCGCAGTTTGAAAAAAATCTGTTCCAGAAAAACAGAGGAGATGTTTTCTTCTTCCGCAAGGATATTTATGGAAACGGGCTCCCCGTCCGTGCCCAGTTTTGCCAGAGCCAGCGACGCCCGGAGCGCATAACGCCCCCGTGTTGTAATCCTCATAAAACCCCCTTAAATTGCTGAGTCTAACAATAATGTATTTTTCAGATATTGTAAAACATTATTTTACAAAAAAACCACCCTATTTTGTAAAAAAGCCAAACGGAGCGCCCGGCGGGGAACTTTGCCCGCCCCGGCCCTGCCGCTTGCATCAAAAGGAACTAAAAAATATACTTTTGAAACGATGAATAAAGTTGTTCTCAAGGCGGAAGACCTGGACGGCTACCTGACCGGCGCCGACCGGGATTATTTGGCCCGGATGGATCAAATTTACCGCCAGGTTATGGAGAATTTCAGACGCCTGTCTTCGGGGATGCCGGAAGAACGGCGGGCTGCGGAGGACGAGCTTATTTCCCTGTATAACGAAATGGGCATTATGATGCAGGAAATTTGCCGGGAAGCGGCGAATATCCACGTCTATTCCTTTCTGGCCCCCCAGGAAAGCCACCCCGAGGCATCGCGGCTCATCGCCAAGCTCCGGGACGTGCGGACGGGTAACCAGGAATTTGTCTACTATATCCAGCGGGCCTATGAGATGCTTTTCAAACTGGCCTACGGGGGGACGCCGGGGATCAACAAAAACTACCTTATTGTCAAAACTCCGGTAACGGCCCCGGTGCAGAACTATGCGGTACACAAGATCACCAATATCGACGAAAAGATCGAAAACACGGTAATGTGCGTCATGCTCCGGGGGGCCCTGCTGCCGTCGATGATTATGTCCAAGGAGATTGAGGAATACTCGTCCCATGGCTATGTAACCCCTTTCGCCCTGTTCAGGATCAAGCGGGACGATACCAAAAAAGAATCCGATATGGAGTATATTCTGGATCTGGACAAGTCCTATTTTGATCTCCCCGCCCTGGACGGCAAGGATCTGGTTTTTGCCGATCCCATGAACGCCACCGGGGGGAGCCTGGTAACGGTGGTAAAGTACCTTTTGGAGGAGGGGATTAAACCCCGGTCCATCCAGTTTTTTAACGCCATTGCGGCCCTGAAAGGGGCCCTCCGGGTGGTCCGGGCGCTGGACAACTGCCGGGTCTATACCCTCTGGATGGACCCGATCCTCAACGACGCGGCCTATATTATGCCGGGGCTGGGGGACGCGGGAGACCGGATCAATGGCCGGGACGCGGACGCATACCCCCGGAACATCATCCAGTTGATCGCCGATTACGGGGATAATATCGCCCGGCTTTACCGGGCCCAGCTCCGGGAAATCGAAAACACGGTGCTGAATACCGGAAAATGAAAAAAATCGCCTTTTCCCCGCCGTCTTTACTCCTTGTCTGCGCCGCCGCCCTGACGGTATGGGCCTTTGGCTCCTGCGCCGGATGGGCCGCTTCGGCGGAGGAGTATTATTCCCTGGGGATGGCCTACTTCGACATGGGAAAATTTGAAGAGGCGGAAAAGTGGCTGAACCGGGCCGCCGCGGCGGACAAGACACATGCGGCCTCGGAATATAACCTGGGCCGGATTGCCTTTGAGACCGGGCGCTACGAAGACGCGGCGAAACATTTTGATGCGGTGCTGAAAAAGGATCCCCAAAATGTGATGGCCCTCAAGGCCGCCGCCTATACGCGGATTAAAACCGGGGATTTCGGGATCGCCGAGGGGTACTACCAGCGGGTACTGGCCCTGACGCCGGAAAGCGCCGATGACGGCTACAATTACGCGCTGGTGCTTTTTGCCGTGAAAAAATACGCCGAGGCGGAGGAAACGCTGGCGGCCCATGAATTCACCCTGCCGGACAACAACGAGGCGCTGCTTCTCTATGCCAGGGCCCAGGCCGCCCAGAACAAGATCGAGGCGATGGATTCCTACGCCCAATGGCTGGTCAACAATTCGGATCCCAAGGTGCGGTATGAATACGCCCAAATTCTGGAAAAGGCGGAACTCTACGCCCGGGCCCTGGAGGAATACCGGATGGCCCTGGCCGGCCTTTCCCCGGACAGCACGGATCCGAAAAAGGCGGATCTCCGTTTTGCCCTGGGCCGGCTGCTCCTCATCGCGGACCCGGAGAATGAAGAAGGGATCGCCGAGCTGAAAAACGCCGTGTCCGAGGGCTTTGCCGATACGGCGCTGCTGGAAGAACTGGCCCAAAACGAGCGAATCAGCCGGGCCCGGCGGGAGAGCGTCAGGGCACTGATAGACGAGGCGAAGCGGGTTGCCGCCGGGCTGGAGGCCCAAAAAATCGAAGCGGAAAACGCCGAACCCCTAGAAACTGATGTTGAGGGTCGTACCGAAGGTCCCGGCGAAGGATAAACTCCGGGTTTCTTCATTCCCGGCGCAGTTTAATTTGGCGAAGACGGAAAAATAAAGCCGTCCCAAAACACGGATGATCGACTCATGCCCCAGGCTCGCGGTCCATTGGAGGTAATCTTCCGAATGGTCTACGGATAGTTCCAGGCTTTCCTTGCGGAGTTGTTCATAACCGGCGTCCATCAGGCCGGAAGCGGCAAGCCAGGAGCTTTGCCCACGGATTCCGGCGGCAATCCAGTTGTACAAAAGACTGAGCAGGCTTTTTTGGGTGGGCGCCGTCCAGTCCAGGATAAAGCTTTCCAGCCAGCCGGTGGAACCGGCGGTCAGCGTGTTGGCAAAGCCCAGCGCCGCCCCGGAAAAGCCGGAGAAGGAACCGCCCAGACGCGACTGAAAACGCCAGGACGTTTTTTCCTGCCGGGGGATTGCCGCCGATATTTCCAGATTGTGGGTGAATTCATCCCCCTGGTAAAAGGAAAACAGGGGGAGCATCCCCAGGGCGCCGAACATATTGACTGCGGAAAACCCCAGGTTCCCCCCCAGACTCAGCATATCCAGCCGGACATCAAGTTTCCGCTCCAGAATCCGGGTAGCGCTCAGGCCCGCGGTGGAGGGAAGAAAAAGGGCCCGCCGGTCGTAGAAGGGGGGATGGCGCAGGCTGACGCCGGCCTGGTCGGTAAAGGCGCTGTATTCCCCCAGCGCCGCGGAGGGGGAATTTTCAAGTCCCTGATCCATGGCCGCTCCCAGACCGGGGTTGAACAGGGAATAGAGGGGAACCGCGCCCCAGAGGAGCAGGGAATCCCCGATGCTTTCGCCGAATTTTGCGCCGTCTTCCCATACGTCTTTTCCCGAAAACACCAGCCGCCGCCGAAACCGCCGTTCCCCCCGGAAGTTCAGGTTCGCGGGGCCGATGAGCATGGGAATGTCAAGCCGGATCATGCTGCTTGACAGCGTACGGTTGCCGGTTTTGGAAAAGGCCGAAGACCCCTCCAGGCTGAGTTCCGCACCCACGGGGCTGGTCTTTTCGGTAATTCTGATGAGCCCCCGGGAGTCCCGTTTTACCGCCCCGGCCCCCGGATCCGGAATCAGCGGTTCCCAGCTTCGGGCCCAGGTTGTCCCGTAATTGTGCAGCCCTTCGCCGGGAACCGGGGTGCTTTCGGTCCAGGCAGCGGTGGTTTCAAGAGCCAGGGCGGGAATATAGTTCCGGGAGGGCGCATAATCCAGCGACCAGTTCCATTTTCGATCCAGCCGTTCATCCTCGTAAAACACTTCCCCGTTCAGCCGGGAGCTGACCGGGCCGGAAAGACCCAGGCCGACACGGTGATCCATGGCGCCGTCTTCCGGGGCGGCGGAAAAGGATTCCTCCACGGAAACAGGGCCCCAGGAACGGGAAAGGCTGTGGCCGCCGCTCCAGTAAAAATCCCCGCTCAGGGCGGTGAGGGACACATTGCCCCGGACGCGGGCCCCCAGAAGGCTGAGTTCCCCGGAAGACCGGCTTATCACCCCGCCGGAACCTTCGGGCGCCGGGCCGAAGGGGTCGCCCCGGATTCCCGATTCCAAGGCGGTGGAGAGGGAGATATCTGAGACGATGCCGGTTCCCCGGTAACTGATCAACGGGCCGGGGCGGTTCCATTCCGCACTGCCGCCCCCGTTTAGCTGCCAGACCGGGGAAGGGTCTTCCAGAAGCACTTCGTCCAGCAGAAAGCCGCCGTTGGGCAGCTCGGGCGGCGCGGCCCCATCGGGGCTCACGAAAACCGCGAGGTAGCCCGCGTTGGTCTCCCCGGCCCCCTCCGCCGCGGTTTCCCCCGGTCCCCGGTAGGTCAGCCGGGCCCCGTCCACCAGCCGGCCCTCCACACGGACGCCCCGGTTTTCGCCCCGGTACGTGATCTCCACCTTTGACCATGCGCCGGGGCTGAAGGCCGAAAGGGGAATCTCCGCGTCCAGGTTGAGTTCTTCGTTCCGGGCAAGGGATTGGGGCCCCCGGCCAAGGATAAAGCGCAGGGTTTCCCCGCCGCTAAAGCCGGGGCTTTCCGCAGTGGGCCCCTTGATAAAAAAAACAAGCTTTCGGTAACTCGAAAGGGGAAGGGCGCTGATCCTGCCGTCCGCCCCGGCGGAAAAACCGGAATCCATTCCGTGCCAGGAAAGTTCCAGTACCCGCTGGTTTTGTCCGTCCTGGTGCAGGCGCTTGATCGTATCGCCGTATTTGTCCTGCAGGCGGCTGCTTCCCGTTTCACTTTTTTCAAGGGCGGAAACCGAGTTGGGGCTTCCAAAATCTTCCGCCCCCGCAATTTGGGAGCCGCGTACGGTTATTGGCCGGAAGCCCAGGCCCCGAACAATGGGGGGGGCCAGCAGCACCCGGCCCCGGATCGCCGGCAGCGATCCGGTAGAAACGGCGAAAATTCGCATAAATTTCGCCCCCCGCAATTTCCGGCGGTCTTCGCCGTTCAGGGCGAAGGAAATACTCTTCGGGAATGTATCAAAGGAGCCGAGCGTGATGTCAAAGAGCGTCTCTTCCACAATAAGATCCGCGTTTTCCGTATAGCCCAGGTCTTTGTCCGAAAGGGCGCCGATCTGAAAGATCAGTTTAAAACCGGAACCGGGGGACGGCGGGGCATCAAAACCGTAAAACCGGAAGGGAATCTCGATTTCCCGGGCTTCTTCCAGCAGGGCCCCGTCATTTCCCAGGGGAACCTCAAACCCCGCCCACAGCGCCCCCGGGCCCAGCGCAAATTCCGCGGCCAGCACATGGGTCCGGGAAGTGAGGGCCGGATCATTCACCGGATAGGGGCCGCTTTTCCCGGAAACCACCAGGGCCCCGTCCCAGTCTATGGACTTGAGGTTTCCCAGAATACCCGGCTCCCGGTAATTCCGGTAGGTCAGATCGGCGCGGCTGCCCAGGGTCATTTGGCCGGGGGCCTCGGAAATAAAGGCGGAGCCGGACGGCAGGGCCAGGCTGATCTCATGCCCCTCCATCCCGGCGGCCCGGTAGAGGCCCGAAGCGTCGGGCTGTTCAAAGCCCAGTCCCGCGGTAAGCTGCGCCTTCAACTGGCCGTAGTCCCAGGCAGCCTTCGCCCCCAGCCCCACGGTTCCGGGATTCAGGGAGCCGCTTTCCGCATAGGCGTTCTCTTCAAGGTTCCAGCGCATTCCCAAGGCCAGTTCCGAACTAAAGGGGCCGTCAGGGTTGTAAACGGCGCCGATCCCCGCGGCCAGGCTCCCCGACCGCCGATCCACGCTCCGCTTCAGATAGGTGATCCGGATAGTCTCGTTAAACCCTGCGGGACTCTCCAGCGCCACTACTCCGCTGGCCGCATCGTAGACAATCCGGGGATCCCGCAGGCCCCCCCGCCAGACCTGCACTGATCCGGGAACCACGTCGGAGCCGATATGGTAGGAGCCCGCGCTGCCGTAATTGGTAAACCGGATTCCCAGATCTTCGGTAAACGCGCCGGATCCGGGCAGGTAAATATGGGGGTAACTGTCCGCCAGGGGCCAGCGGCTTTCCACGCTTTTCCGGTCCGGGGGAAAATTTGTTCCCGTTAGTTCATAAATTTCCCGCCGGATCTCCGCGGATGCGTAGAGGGGAATGTCGGTGGAAACCGCGCTGTCGTCCAGGGGCAGGACATCATAGCCGGAAACCCGGTCTCCGGTGGAAAGCCGTACCAGGGCCGCATCGGTGGAAGCGCTGGAAGCGGCCCCATACCGGCTCATCCGCTCAAAGGGGGAGAAGGACCCCGGCTCATACAGCGCCAGGGCAACCGCAACAGGAACGCCCCCCTGATACAGGGTAATGGTTCCGGGGCCCCCGCTCCCGTCCCCCGATGGCTGGGGATAGTTTGCCAGATTGATCCCGGCGAACCATTGCTGAATTTCCCCCAGGAAACCGGAGGGTGGTCCGTATGCGCCGATAATGGCCGGGTCTTCCCAGGGATAAGTTCCCCCCCTTGTATAGGCCGCGGCAACCATGCCCGCAGGGACGGCGCCCAGTTCCACCAGTCCCAAAGCGGCCCCGGCGGCGTATTCGCTGGGGACTGCCGCGCGCCAGCGGCGGCCCTTCTGATCCCGGAGATCCCCCTGTTCATCCTCCAGATAAACAACCGGCGGGGCGTCCAGATTTTCACCGGGAAGCACAAAGGAACGGCCCCGGACGGGCTGGGTCAGGGGGGTGTAGGAAAAAGTCCGCTCCCGGTTCCCCACAAAGATCCGTTCCTCCAGGGCCGCCAAATCATAGCGGACCAGGGCGTGGAGGCTCAGGGGCCCGCCGCCGAAACGTCCGTATGCGCCGAAGGACGAGGGAGATTCGCCCCCCAAATCCAGATACGGAAAGTTGGGAAAATCAAGGCCCCGGTTTCCCAGCCCCACATACTGGATCGCTTCCCCCGGCAGGCCCTGGTATCCCGCCCGGTAGGTGTTCAGGTTGTAGTCGTCCAGAAAACCGGCCTCCATAAACCAGCGTTTTCGGATCCACAGGGAAAGGGACAAATCCGCCTCCTGCCGGAAAAGAACCGGCGAATCCGGCGAGATCGCCGCCGCCCCCAGGGGGGTCAGGGAAAGGCCCAGGCTGCCGCTTAAGGTTCCCTTCCAGTACCCCGACGCCTGGATCGATACGTCCACATCCCACAGCCGGATGGACATCAGTTCCGCGGCGGCCTCGTTTTTTATCCGGCGGCGGAGATCCTCCACAAACAATTCCATCGCCGGATCGGCGCTTTCCTTCCCGGCTTCCGGCGGGGCCGTTTCATCGGCGGGAAGAGAAAAAACGGCCAGAAAAAAAAGCAGAACCAAAAAAAGGCGGGGATAAAAAAAACAGCAGGCCCCCGCAGGGGGACGCGAAATTTGGGCAGCCGGGAATAGTCTTCGCAAAACATCCATTTATAGTGTATAGTATAGACGTAAGCAGCCGGGTTTAGTCCAGTGAGGCGGTTTTTCAGGGTAGCGCGCGTGATAGTATCCATGATCCAGTTGATTTTTGAGATCCCCGGCGTGGACAACATAAAGGAAAAACGCCGGATCATCCGCGCGGTAAAGGACAAGCTCCACCGGCGTTTTCACATAAGCGCCGCCGAGATTGACCTGCAGGATTCCCTGTCCTTCGCCCAAATCGGCGGGGCCCTGGCGTCCAATTCCCGGAGCTTCGGCGAATCGGTGCTTCAAAAAGCTTTTGATATGATCGAGCGGGACATTCCCGTCCGTATCCATGACGTACGGATCCATTCGGAAGAATTTTGAAAAATTTTATTGAAAAGGAACAGTCCATGACCCATTTTCGTTTTGCGGCGCTTCTCTCCCTCATCAGTGTTTTTACCCTGGGCTCCTGCATCGGCCTCCAGGCAGACCTCAGCATTCGGAAGAATGGTTCAGGCGTCATGAACCTTGAGTACCGGGTATCCAAAATGGCCGAATCCCTGGGAAGGCTTGACGGCAACGAACGCTGGCAGACCATTCCCGCCGGGCGGGCGGATTTTGAACGAACCATGGAACGGCTGCCGGGCCTGCGCATGGTTTCCTTTTCGTCAAAAAATGACGGCGCGGATATCATAAACCGGGTAAGGCTGGCCTTTGATCATACCGGGGCCCTGATCCCCTTCCTTGCCGGGACGGGGCAGGGCGCTTCTTTCACCGAGGCGGAGGGGAAAAAACAGCTGACCCTGATCCTCTACCCCGGCGTACCAGACGCCGACCCGGAACTGCTGGCCCTGGTCCGGGAAATTTCCCGGACCTACCGGGTATCCTTGAGCTTTTCCGCTCCCGGCGCCACGGAGCTTGCCTTTACCGACGGCGCGGGAAGGCCCCTGGCCGCACCGGAGGGGGTGGAACTGCGGCGCCGGGGGAAAACGGCTGCTTTTTCAATTGATACGGGAGAACTGCTTTGTTCCCCCGAGGGGCTGGGGCTGGTATTTAGCTGGCTATAATCAGCAGGGGAACCAGCATGACGCCAAGGCCCATGAGAACGAAAAAGGGAACCAGCCGGCGGATCAGAACCGGTTTTCCCCGGCGTCCCAGGCTGATGCCCCGCTTAAAAAGCAGCACAAAGGGAAGGAAGGCCAGGATCATAAATACCGCGGCATAGGGATCGTTGGAAAGGAGGATTTCCCCCAGCCCTCCGTACCCCGACCGGATCGAAAAAAAACCGGCGATAAAGCCGTAAAACGGCGCCGACAGTGCGCAGAGGTACACCGGAAGCGGGCGTTTTATCTGGGCGCCAAAAAAAATCAGCACAAAGGCCGCGATAAAAAAGGGGATAAAGGAAATGTCCACCCAGGCGGTGATAAAAATATCCAGAATGATCACCAGCAGGGCGCCGGAACCGTAGAAGGCAGGCCGCCGGCTTATCCGGTAATTCCCCAGGGGAATGGAGATTAGGGCGAAAAAACCAAGTCCCAGGATCAGCTTCCATGCGGACCATCCGTACACCAGGGCCACCGAATGATCCCGCCCCCGGGAAAGAAGGCCGGTGATCAGCCCCGCTCCTTCAAGGGACACAAACAGCAAAAGGGAAAACACGGGGATCACCCAAAAACAGCGGAAAAAAAGGCGAATCCGGGCCATGGGGGGGCGGAAAAAACCCAGGTACAGGAGGAGGCTGAGAAAAAAGACGGCGGCAAAGAGGAGGAGCAGCAGGGCGGTATGTTCCTGGGAAAGAAAGATATGGCTCCTCCCCAGGGGAATAATTAAATAATGATAATCAGGATTTTCGCCCGGACTTTCCCGGGAACCCGCATAGGCGAGGATCAGTTCCGCCAGGGCCGCGGCGGAAATCCGCCCCGGATCCCCCGCCGCCAGAACGCCGGCGCCGGAAAAAAAGAGGGCCCGGATGTCCTGTTCCTGGGTGAACCGCAGAATTTCCGGGCCGCCGGCGAGCCCCAGTTTATACATTTCGTTAAAGGGAACCGCAAAACTGTAGCGGAGGCCCAGGGATCGAAACAGTTCCGGCAGCCCCTCCAGGGCGTCCAGGGGGGCAATGGTTCGGGATGTGCCGTGGTGGATGACCAGCGATTGGGGCGGCTCCGGCAGATCAAAATACCAGAAAAAGGCGTTTTCCGGGGCCCCGATCATGCCGCCGTAGGCGGCCAGTTCCCCGGCGATCCGGCTCCGGCGGTCCTCGTATTGGCGGATGTCATCTTTTCCCAAAAAGGCGATCAGCAGATCGCCGGGGAACCTTTGTCCGGCGGCCTGCCCTTCCCGGCGCTGTCCGGCCAGGCTGAGGGCCGCCTGGAGCGGATAGGGAAGGCGGTTTTCCGGCGCTTCGCCGTCCGGCAAACCGCCTTCCGGGAGCCCGGCGGCGGGTGTTTCGTATGCGCCGTCCAGGGGAAAAGCGGCGATCATCAGCGGCGGAAGCTCCGGCAGCTTGATCCCCGAACCGCCGCTTTCCGCCCGTGTCCCCGCTGTTCCGGGAAAAGGGATCAGCAGGGAGGGAGCCCCGGCTTCGCCGGACTCCGGGGTTTCCTCCCGGACTTCCCCGCCGGAAAACAGGAGCCCCTCTTCAACAGAAAAGCCCCGGCTTTCAAAAAGCCGCTTTATTTCCGCCGGGCCATCCCCGCTGTTTTGGGGCCGCGCCGGCGCCGGGAGGAGGAAGAACAGGACCGTAAAAAAAAACGCGGGGCCTGGGCGGATTTTGCTCACCGCTCAAACATAGTCTTTGTATTGCCTGCCGTCAACGGTCCTTCCGGTATGCGGTTCCCCCAATCCGGCTGACCAAGGGGCATTGCCCTATTGTAAAATGAAGAAACGGCGGCTATAGTTTAACCGGAGGCTTACCCGGTGCGCGGCGGCTTTTTTTTAAATCCGGGAATTTCCCGGCCTGCGGTTCTCCTGCTTTGCCTGTGGGGAACTCTGGCGTTTTTTTCCGCCTGTTCCCGGTCGGAGCCGACGATAAGCTACGGCTTTATCTCGCTGGTCTATTACCAGGGACTTGAACGGCCCGAAGAACGGTTTTCCTTTTTTGTTATCCCCAATGACGATGACGGTATCGAAAATCTCGCCGATCTGTACCTTTACCATGACCGGGAGCAGCTTCGCTGGCATATCCAGAGCGGCGACTGGATCACCCACGAGCAGGACGGCCAAACCTGGATAGGCACCCGCGCCATCGCCATGACCGGAGACGAAAGCCTTCCCCGCGGCCAGTTCCGGGCGGTGCTGGTGAACAAGGGGGGCGAGCAGTCCGAGCGGCTCTTCAGCTTTGACGCTCCCGCCGAGCCCCGTTTCCCCTTCCCCCTTATTACCATCACCGGGGGCCGCTACCGGATCAATTCAAATTATCCGGTAAACAAATTTATCTGCTACGATGAACAGGGAAATATGGTTACGGTTATAACGATGGCTACCGTGGAGGGCCAGATAACGGATTTGAATCTTTCCCCCACCGTGCGGGCCGCGGCCCTCTGGGCCGAAGACCCGGCGTATTATACATCGGTCCTTACCGATGTGGTTCCCCTCCGCTAGATATGGCCGGGAACGAAGCAGCTTCCCCCGGCCCTCCGCCGGCCCAGGGAATCAAAAGTTACGTCCTCCGGGCGGGCCGGATGAGCAACGCCCAGCGGCGCTCTTACGAAACCCTGTCCCCGTTTTTCTGTCTCCCCTTTGAAGACCGCCCCCTGAATTGCGAAGGGGTTTTCGGCAACGGCCATCCCCTTGTTATCGAGATCGGCTTTGGCATGGGAATCGCCACCGCCCTGGTGGCCGAAAAAAATCCCGGCACAAACTACCTTGGCCTGGAAGTCTACCGGCCCGGAATCGGGCGGCTCCTCTGGGAAATCGGCCAACGGGACTTAAAAAACATCCGCATTATCGAACACGACGCGGTGGAAGTTCTGGGTAAAATGATCCCCCCCGGTTCGGTGGAGGGCTTCCACATTTTTTTTCCCGATCCCTGGCCGAAAAAACGGCACCACAAACGGCGGCTTGTAACCCGGCCCTTTACGGACGCCCTGGCGGAAAGACTCCGTCCCGGCGGCTATGTCTACATGGTTACGGACTGGGAAAACTACGCGGACTGGGCCCTGGCGGAACTTTCCGCCACGCCGGGCCTCTCCAACCCCCACAGCGGGTTTGCCCCGCCCCGGGACTGGCGGCCCAAGACCAAATTCGAGGAAAAGGGCCTGGCCAAAGACCACCGGGTCCGGGAGTTGTGGCTGGTAAAAACGCGAGGTTCCTGAGCTTGTTCCAAAACCCGGACGGTTTCGGAACAGCCGCTCCTCATCGGGAAATGATCGTTTTATAATCCGCCGAGAGGTTGTCTTCGGAAATTTCCTGCGCCATGCCGCCGCCCTGTCCCCGGTATTTTCCGGGGCTCATGCCGGTATAGTTTTTGAATATCTTGGAAAACCAGCTCTGATCCTCAAAGCCGCAGGATCCGGCAATTTCGCTCAACGATTGATCCGTTTCCAGCAGCATCCGGCTGGCTTTTTCAACCCGCAGGCGGTTGAGGTAGCTGGAAAGATTTTCCCCCATTTCGTCCTTGAAGATCGTGCTGAAATAGGGGGCCGAAAGCCCTGAAGCATCGGCGATTTCCTGCAGGCTGATCTTCCGGGTGTAGTTTTCCCAGATGTACCGTTCCGCTTTCCGCAGGGCCGTGGCATGGCGGATCCCCTGAAAAGAAAAAATCTGGCCCGCCATCCGGTCCACCGTGATATGCAGCACGTCGATTAATTCTTCGATGGACTGGGATTCCTGAATCCGCTTTAAATAATAGTTGTTTGTTTCCAGAACCGTTTTTTCCGTATAGCCGGGGTTAATGTCTGCCCGGGAAAGGAGAACCACCAGTTCAATGGCCCGGAACTGGATGGTTTTGAAATGATCGGGATTGGTAAACAGGAGGATCGCCAGAATCTCGGTAAGAGTTTTTTTCCCCGCCTCATTGTCCCCCCGGCGGAGGCTGGCCAGCAGCATCCGCTCCTTGTCCAGGGGGTAGCTGGGGGCCGGGGTTCCCTCGGGGTATTGCCGCCTGAGTTCTTCAATACAGGCGGTGATGCCGGCCTGCTGTTCCGCCCGCCGCCGCAGGGTTTCGTGGTAGTCTTCGCTCCCGGTGGACAGAGACTCGGCGTAGAGCAGCATGATGTCCGCCAGGGCTTTGGCCTTTTCCATGTCGATCCGGGGAAAGGCGTCGATCCGGCGCTGAACCTCTTCGGGGGACAGTGCCTGGCCGCTCATGCTGGAGATCCGGCCAATGGTTTCGTTCATATCGACGCTGAGAAAACCGGAACCCACCAGGCCGCCGATAAAACGGCCCTCCTTGTAAATGGGGCTGGTCCAAAAAATAAAACCCATATCACAGACATAGATGCGGGAGCCGCCGTGCAGTTGGGATTTCCGGAAGGCGTTGAGGTGCATTTCCCGGCAGGGATTCTCGTTTAGATCCTGGATTTTTTTTACCTCAACGCCGGTCCGGTATTTGGTACAGCAGAGGCAGATGTTTTTTTCGACCAGAACATCCCCGGACATTTCGGGGATAACCTGGTAATTATGATCATGGATGCTGATCATGGTTCCGGTCGCCTGTGCGTACGCGGACAGCATTTTATGGGCCTTGAGGAGGACAGGATCCGTTCTGTCCGCAGAGCTGAGGTTGTGCTGGGCCCGTTCGTCTTTCATAAAATATACACGTTCCATTAGTAAAAATATTGAGCGTAACCACAATATGCGTATTGTAGCATATTCTGATCAGCCGGATTTTATTCCGGTTATGCATCGACCTGGGATAAAATCCCCCCGGAGAAGGAAGCAATGTAATTCCCACCCTTCTCCCGGTACTTTCCGGGGCTCAGGCCGGTAAAGTTTTTGAAGATTTTGGAAAACCAGCTTTGATCCTCAAACCCGCAGGCGCCGGCAATTTCGTTCAGGGTCAATTCAGTTTCCGCCAGCATGGTGGCCGCCTTTTCAATCCTGAGCCGGTTGAGATAACTGGAAAGATTTTCTCCCATTTCCTCCTTAAAAATAGTGCTGAAGTAGGGGGCGGACAACCCCGACGCTTCGGCAATTTCCTGCAGGCTGATCTTCCGGGTGTAGTTTTCCCAGATGTGCCGCTCCGCTTTCCGCAGGGCCGATGAATGACGGATCCCCTGAAAGGAGAAAATTTTCCCCGCCATGCGGTCAACAATAGCGTGCAAATTTTCCGTCAGCTCCCTGATGTTTTGGGAATCGGCAATCTTTTTAAGATAGCGGTTATTGGCTTCCAGAATCAAGCCGGCATCCGCGCTTTCCGGGCTTGCCGCGGCCCGCGAAAGGAGGACTACCAGTTCCATGGCCCGGAGCCTGAAGAATTCAAAACTGCCGGAGCCTGAGTTATAGAGGGCGTTCAGCAGTTCGCCGAGAATTTTTTTCGCCGCCTCGTTGTCCCCCCGGCGGAGGCTGGCCAGCAGCATCCGTTCCTTGTCCAGCGGGTAGCCTTGTCCCGAATCCTCCGGACTCCGGCCCCCGCCCTTGATCAGATGGATGCCCATATCCCGCCGGGGTTCCGGTTTGGTGTACCGTTTCCGGGGCTCATAGGCGTCCTCGGCGTTGTTGGACAACTGCTCCGCGCAGTGGAGCATCATCTGGGCCAGCGCCTTTACTTCTTCGTAGGTCCTTTGGGGGATGTTTTCCAGATAGGACTCCACTTCTTCCCGGGAACGATCCCCGCCGCAGAGACGGAACACATTGTCCGTCGCCTGATCCCGCCCGATAGCGATGATGCCGCTGGACATGAGGGCCCCGGCAAAACGCTGGCCCGCGTAAATGGGGCTGGTCCAGAAGATAAAGCCCATGGCGCAGGTGTATATGTAGGAACCGCCCAGACGCTGGGCCTTTTTTATGGCCTCCAAATGCATATCCGTACAGGGGTATTCCTGGCTGGTGAATTTTTTGCAGGGATCCGGGCAATACCGTTTGCAGAGCGTACAGAAAAGCATGGCCTTGGGATGTTTGGATTCCTCAATCGTGTGGAAATCGGGCCCCAGAACCGAGATGGGGCAATCCGTCGCTTTCTCATAGGACTTCAGGACTTCAAGGGCCCGGGCCAACAGGGGGTCAAGCTCCCGGCGGCGGATGATGCTTAAATCGGACATGGCCGCTCCGTTTTTTAACAGGGGTGGATTTACAATTCCGGAATTTTGTCTTCCGTTCATCGTTATTACTCCTTCATATCATAATATTTAAGGGGATCAAAACGAACGGAATACACCCAAACGGCAAAAATTCGTTTTTTCTTTGTCTTTTATGTTTTTTTATTTTTATGTTTTTTTATTTAGATTTGTTTAAAAGCTTCAGTTTTTGAACAAATCCGCTTAAAAGCAGCAAAAATGCGGAGCATTGAAACCCGCAGGGTTTCTTGCGAGACTTGCAAGCTAACCGCGGGTTAGCCGATAACCAACAACGAACCGGAGGTTCGGGTTATTGAACAAGCCCAATGCCCCACCGTCAGGCGAAGCTGCTGACCGGCGGGCGGTATGCGGACAGAACCGGGCCGGCTGCCGGGGGCGTTTACCGGTGGGGTCTCAGAATCCCCTGATCCAGGGCGATCCGGATCGCGTCGGCCCGGTTTACCGCCTCCAGTTTGCCGTATATAGCCCGGATAACCCCCTTGACCGTATTGAGGGAGAGACCGGAGTTCCCGGCAATGTCTTCCCGTTTGAGTCCCCGGGCAAGACCGGACAGAACTTTTCGTTCCCGGTAGGTCAGGTACACCGCCGGGTTTTGATCCTGCTGTTCCGCCCGGAGGAACCGTTCCGCCAGCGGGCCGAGTTTTTTGCTGTAGGCCGAAGCCCGGCGCCTGATGCGTTCCAGCCAGGCCGCGGGAATTCCGCCGGGCCGGGCCCCCTTCCGGGAAATGCAATCCAGCGCGGCCCCTGCCAGCAGCCGCATATCCTCCCCCAACTCGATAAAGGCCATATCGAGAGAATTGGGGGCCGCCATGTTCCACGCCGCTTCCAGCAGATCCAGCCCCCGGTCTGTTTCCCCCAGCCGGAACCGGGCCGCGGCCTCCAGCGCCGTGATTTCCAGCTTTCCCAGCAGGAAGCTTTCCAGATACCGCCGGTTTTCGCCGGGTTTCAGGGCCGCGGCGGCGGCGGCGTAGTTTTTTTCCGCAAAGAGGCACCAGGCCCTGACCAGCACATTGAAGTTATGGAACAGGGCGTTCAATTCCCCTTCCTCGTATTCATTTCTGATCCAGGGGGCGATCTTTCCGGTCATCCCGGTTTGGGCGTAAAAGCGCCCCATGCCGATGTCGTGGATGGTATAGCGGTTCAGGTAGCCGGGGATTTCCAGTTGGTTCTCCAGCCGCCGCTGGAGTTCCCGCATTTCCCTGACATCCCCCCGGTGAATATTGAGCCGCAACAGGTAAAAAAGCGCCCGGTTTTCCACTTCGTGCTGCTGTTGTTTCCGGGCCTGATACGCGGCCAGCCGGGCGAATTGCTCCGCCGCCGCCAAATCCCCCTGATAATAGGCCAGTTCCGCCCGGCCCAGTTCCCCGGAGCCGGAGAGGTAGCCGTTCAGGGAGGCGGCGGCGTAGGGGATGGCCGCGGCGGCGGCATCAAGGGCTCCGTCAATTTCCCCCGGCCCCGCGGGGCAGCCCACCGGGAGGACATAGGAACTGATATTGCTCTGGTTGATCTGCCCCAGCCGCGCGGCTTCCGGGTACTCCCGGTAATGGCGATGGGCCTGCTCAAACCAGGGGAGGGCGTTGTAGTTTCTGGTAAAGCGGCAGGTCTGGAGGGTCAGGGTGCCCAGACTGTTATAGGCTCCCTGAAGAAGCCGGGAACGGAGGGGGCCGGGGGGCAGGGGTTCAAAACGGCGGAGGGCCTCCCGGCACAGGGCCCCGGATTCTTCAAAACGGCCCAGACACATGAGCAGGTTCGCCCGGACGACGTAGTGCAGAAAGAGAAAATCGCCGTTGTCATCGCCGGCGGCGGCGGGCTCCGGGGAAGCCGGGGCCCGGTCAATAATGTCCAGCAAAAAGGCCGCTACCCGCAGGGGGGGAATCCGGGGCAGGGAATCAATGACCTCCAGGAGGCCCCGGTAATCCCCGGCCCGTTCGTAATACGCCGCGGCGTCCAGCCGGAGATGGTTTTTCTGGCACCATGCGGCGGCCCGGCGGTACAGTTCCCGGACTTCCGCCGGGGGGAGTTCCCCCTGTTTTTCCCGGAGGAAATCCAGAAACAGGCGGTGTACCCGGCAGCCCGGTATATACATATCCCGGCGGATAAAAACGTTGAGGGAACCCATGTCTTCGGGGCCGGTCTGGCCCGCGGAAAAAAGCTCCAGCAGTTCCAGCGGCCAATAGTCGACCAGGCTGAGTTTAATGAGGAATTTCCGCCGCTCCTCCCCCAGCGCCGCGAAAAGCTCTTCCCCGATTTTTCTAAAAGATTCCGAAAGGGAAAGGCCCCGGCGTTTTACGCCAGCCCCGCCCTTTTCCAGACCCCTGGCCACCAGATCCACCGCCAGCGCCCAGCCTTCCGTATCCCCGTTGATCCGGGCCAGTTCCTCCTCCCCCAGCGGGATATTCCGGGCCTGAAAAAAACGGGCCGTTTCCCCGGCGCTGAACCGGAGATCTTCCCCGGTAATTTCCGCCAGATTTCCCCTGGAAAGCAGGGGCACCATGTTCAGTTCCGGTTCGCTCCGGGTGATCAGGATGATCGCCGCGTTGGACAGGGGGGAACTCAGGGCCCGCCGGAAAAAGGCCAGCAGATCGGGCGCCCGGATCAGGTGAAAATCGTCAAAGACGGTAACGAGTTTTTTCCGGGGCCCGGTTTGTTCGTAGAGCAGGGACATATACCTGTCAAACTGGCGGATCGTTTCGGGGAACCCCAGTTCGGCGATCCGGGCTCCTGAGTCCGCGCGGATCCGGGCCACGGCCCCGGCGTAATGCTCCCAGAAACGCCAGCTTAAATTGTCCTCCGGGGAAAGCTGCACCCAGACCGTTTCCGCCCCGGACCCGGCCAAAAACGAAGAGACCGCCTGCGTTTTTCCGTAACCCGGGCCTGCCCGGACCAGAACGACCGGGCAGGTCATGGCCACTTCAAAAAGCCGGTCCAGCCGGGGACGGGGCAGCATGGAGGCCATGATTATACAATTCCCCATGTACCGGCGATCCGGATGGCGTCGGCCCGGTTCAGGGCCCCCAGCTTGCCGTATACGGCGCTGATGGTGGTCTTGACGTTGTTCAGGGAAATGCCCGTTTCCGCGGCAATGTCTTCCCGTTTGAGCCCCCGGGAAAGGCCGGACAGCACCGCCCGTTCCTGCCGGGTCAGATAGGCCGTGGGCTTTGGTTCCGCGTCCCCGGCCCGGCAATATTCCGCAGCCAGCACAGCCTGTTTGCCGTATGCCGATGCCCGGCTGCGGATGTTCTCCAGCCAGGGCCGGGGGATTTTATCGCTGGCCCGGCCCGCCCCCGCCAGCAGCCGCATATCTTCTCCCATCTCGATAAAAGGCATATCAAGACGGCTGGGGGCCGCCGTCAGATACGCCGTTTCCAGCGCCTCCAGCGCCGCAGCCTCTTCCCCCAGGCGGAAGCGGGCCGCGGTCTCCAGCGCCAGGATCTCCAGCTTCCCCAGAATAAAGCTTTCCATATCGTCCCGGTGTTTTTTTTCTCCCAGAATCTGCAGCACCGCCGCGTAATTTTTTTCAAAAAAGAAACACCGGGCTTTTATCAAAATGTCAAAACTGCGGAACAGGCCGTTGAATTCCCCTTCGTCAACCTCGGCGCGAAGCCAGGGGGCGATTTTTTCGATGAGCCCGATCCGGCTGTAAAAGCGGCCCATCATAATATCGTAGATGGCGTGGCGGTTGAGGTAGCCGGGGATTTCAAGCTGGGCCTCAAGCTGCCGCTGTAGACGCCGAATCTCCGCAAAATTTCCGGTATGTACGGCAATCCGTATAAGGAAAAAAAGGCCCCGGTTTTCCACCTCGTACTGTTTTTGTTCCCGGCCCTGATACACCGACTGCCGGGCGAATTGCTCGGCCTGGTTTAGATCCCCCTGGTAGTAGGCCAACTCCGCCCGAACCAGCGTATCGGTCCCAAAAAGGAAACCGTTCAGGGCGTTGGCGGCAAAGGGAACCGCCAGTGTCAGGGCCTGAACAAAAACTTCCACTTCTTCCGGCGCCGCGGGGTCTCCAACCTGCAGCATATAGGAATTCAGGTTGCTGCTCAGCGTCTGATCCCGGAGCCCTTCGGGGTTTTCAAGATAATAATGGTACGACCGCTCAAACCAGGGGGCAAAATCGTAATCCCCGGTGTAACGGCAGGAAAGAATTTTCAGGATTCCCATGCTGCAGCAGACCCGGGAGAGGCTCCCGGAACGCCAGAGGCCGGGGGGCAGTGCTTCGATATGGCGGATACCCCGTTCATATTCCCCGGCGGATTCCTGATACCGGCCCAGCAGCATCAACAGCCGGGGGCGGATCACATAGCGCACAAAGAGCAGATCCTCCGGTTCGCCGGGGCGCTGTTCCGCAGGGATCATCCGGTTGAGGATGTCAAGGAAAAAGGCCGCCACCGTACGGGAAAGCAGGGCGGGCAGGGAGTTGATGATTCGGACAAGTCCGCCGTAATCCCCGGCCCGCTCATAATTTATCGCGGCGTCCATGACCATGTTGTTTTCGATGCTCCACTGGGCGCCGATGGCATAGACTTCCCACTTTTCCTCCACGGACAGGGTATGCTGTTTTTCCCGGAGAAAATCCAGAAACAGGTGATGAATCCTGAAGCCGTGAAGGTAGGCGTCAAAACGGATCAGGGCGCTGAAATTTTCCATGGCGGCAATGTTTTTCCCCTCCGGGTCGAGCCGTTCCAGCAGGGTCAGGGGCCAGTGTTCGATGAGGGACAGCTTGATGAGGAATTTTCGCAGTCCCCCGCCCATGGAGTTGAACATATCTTCTTCGATTTTTCTGATGGGGTTCAACATCAGATCCCAGACCGGCTTTTCCCTGTCCCCGGTGCCGGCTTTCATTTCCTGGAGCATCAGGTCCACCGCCAGGGCCCAACCCTCGGTTTCCTGGGCGATCCGGGAAACCGCTTCCCCCTCCAGCGGAATTTCACAGAGCCGGGCGTATTCGCCGATTTCTTCTTCGTTGAACCGGAGGTCTTCCACGGTGATCTGGGAAAGCAGGCCCTTGGCCAAAAGGCTCAAGGTGTTCAGCGCCGGTTCGGTCCGGGAGATAAAGACGATGGTGTTTTTTGAAAAAGGCGGGGCCAGGGCCCGTTCCAGATGCCGCAAAACCCGGGGACTGGTAAGAAGGTGAAAATCGTCAAAGACGATCACGTACCGGGCGGGGCTGATAATGTCGCTTCGCAGCAGGGTAAAGTACCGTTCAAACTGCTGCCTCGATTCGGGGAAGCCCATTCCGGCAAGAACCTTTGCGGCATCCCGGTTCAGGTGGGCCACCTCGCCGGTATAGTTTTCCCAGAAACGCCAGCCCAGATTGTCCCGCTCGGAAAGCTGCACCCAGATGATTTTTCGGGGGTCTTTTTGCAAAAAAGAATAGACCGCGCAGGTTTTGCCGTTCCCTTCCCCGGCCACCACCGTAACCACATGGCTTTGAAAGGCCCGTTCCAGAATCTGGTCTACCCGGGGCCGCTCCAGAAACAAATGATCCTGCGGCATGGTATTTTTTACTGTTTTTTTCGCCATTTTTTTTAGTTTATATCATGGGGCCGCCGGTTTCCAGTCGAAACCCGCACGGGTTTTCATCACACCAGTCCCTGCAATGCGGCGATCCGTACCGCATCGGCCCGGTTTACCGCCCCCAGCTTATTGTAGATGCTGCGGATCACGCTTTTTACCGTATTGACCGATATGGCCGAATGTCCGGCGATTTCTTCCCGGGTCAGGCCCTGGGAAAGGCCCGTGAGAACCTCCATTTCCCTCGGGGAAAGGGCCGCGCCGCCGGCAATCCGGGGTTTTACGGGCGGCCCGTCCTGCGGGCGCTGCCCGGCGGCCAAAAACAGTTTTCTTGCATAGGCCGAAGCGTTCCGGCGGACCCGTTCCAGCCAGGCCGGAGGGATGGCGACGCCCTGATCTTTCAGGGCCGCGCCCGCCAGGGCCCGCATGTTTTTTCCCATCTCGATAAAGGGCATATACAGGGCGTTGGGCCGGGCCAGCCGGTACGCCGCTTCCAGCGCGGCAAAAGCCGCGGCCTGGTTCCGGAGGTGGTAACGACACAGGGCCTCCAGAACTTTTATTTCGATCTGTCCCAGTACAAAATCCCCGGCGTCGTATTTGTTCCTCCGGCCTTCCAGCGCCGCCAGGGCCGCGGGGTAGCGTTTTTCGGCGAAATGGTATTTGGCCTTCATCAGAACTTCCAGCCCCTGCGCCATAGAATTCAGGTCGCTTTCCTCAAAATCGTTTTTCAGCCAGGCGGCCAGCTTGTTCGTCTGCCCGGTCTGGACATAATACCAGCCACTCACAATGTCATAGTAGGTAAACCGGTTTACATAATGAACCTGATCAAGCCGGGCCTCCATCTGCCGGAAAATATCGCCGATGCGCTCAAAATCCCCCCGGGACAGGCTGATCCGCAGCAGAAAAAAGTGCGCCCGGTTTTCAATTTCGTACTGCCCCCATTCTTCGGCTTTTTTCAGGGTCTGTAGAGAAAGCTGTTCCGCCCCCCGCATATCCCCCCGAAAAAAAGCGAGTTCCGCTCTGGCCAGTACATCTATGCCCCAGCCGCAGCCCCCGATGGCGGGGAGATGGACAACCGCCCTGGCGATGGCGTCGATGAATCGTTCCATTTCCGCTTTTTCCGGGCTCTGGACCCGGCAGGTATACGAACCAATGTTGATCACCGACAGCGGCGGTTCCAGCACATGGCCGCCGGTCTGGTTCCCGTGGTACGCGGCCTGCTCCAGGCGGCTGGTAAAACTGTAATCCCCGGTATAGGTGCTGGTGATGATGCCGATAAGGCCCCAGTTGGCGTACAGGGCCATCAGAAGCCAGTGGATTACGGGGGACGGGGGCAGAGCTTCGATCCGGGGGATCAGAGCCCGCAATTCCCCGTCGCACTGTTCAAACATACTCAGGCTGGTCAATGTCCGGGCCCGCACCGCATACAGAAGGGGGTGCCCGGTGAAGATCTGCGGGGGCAGGCGGTTCAGCAGTTCCAGAATGAACCGGGCAAGCTGGGCGGGCAATACCAGCGGCAGGTTGTCGGCTATGGTGATAAGATGATCGTAATCCTCCGCCTTTTCGTAGTAGCTGAGGGCGTCCGTTTTCTGGTTGTTCTCGGCGCACCACCCGGCGGCCTGGCGGTAGACCTCCCGTTTCTCCGTTTCGGAAAGTTCATGCTGCTTCCCGCTTAAATATTCCAGCAGCAAATGGTGAATCCGGTAGGCGTTGAGGTAGGCGTCAAAGCGGATAAAGGAACTGATCTGTTCCATTTCCCGGATCAGCGGTTCCTCTTCCTTTACGCCCGCGGCGATTTTGCGGAGCAGCTCCGGCGCCAGATGATCGATCAGGGACAGCTTGACAAGAAATTTCCGCAGCTCCGCGGATACGGTGTCCATGATCTCGCTTTCTATCAGTTTGAAAATATTCGACCTCATGGCCTGCGGGGCATAACTCGCGCCGGGCAGGGCGTTTTTCAGGGCCAGCCCCGCGAGGTGGATGGCAAAGGCCCAGCCTTCGGTGTCGCGGTATATTGTGGAAACCGTCTGGGGCGCGGGGTTGACGTTCAACATCCGAAAATATTCCCACATTTCCGTCTGGCTGAACCGGAGTTCTTCCTCGGTGATCCGGCCTAAAAGCCCCTTGGACAGGAATTTGGTCAGGTTCAGCGGCGGTTCGGACCGGGAAATAAAGATCGAGGTGATGTTGGGAAAGGGCGCGGAGATAGAACGTTCCAGAAAACGCAGCACCGCCTTGTTGTGGATCAGGTGAAAATCGTCGTAGACAAAAATATATTTTTTGTCCTGCTCCGTATCTTCTTCGGGGATGCTCATGTAGCGTTCAAAGTCCCGGTCCGTTTCCGGGAAGGGGGTGCTGATCAGCCTGGTCGCGGCCTTGGGGTTTCCCAGAGAAATGCCGGAGACAAAATTTTCCCAAAACCGCTCGCCGATATTGTCCCGCTCGGAAAGCTGAAACCAGCTAATCCGGGCCGTGCAGGTACGGAGAAACGAATAGACCGCATGGGTTTTCCCGTACCCTGCCCCGGCGTTGACGATAACCACGGGGTTCTGCACCGCCAGTTCCATCAGGCGGTCTATCTGGGGCCGTTCCAGATACACCTGGTTCCCCGGCGAGATGGATATGTTGCTCTGAAAAGTTTGATCCGGCAAAGCCGCTCCCCTCACATGAAAACCCGGCGGGTCTTCATCACACCAGTCCCCGCGATGCGGCGATCCGCACCGCATCGGCCCGGTTTACCGCCCCCAGCTTATTGTAAATGCTGCGGATCACGCTCTTTACCGTGTTGACCGATATGGCGGAAATCCCAGCGATCTCTTCTCTGGTAAGGCCCTGGGAAAGGCCGCTGAGGATCTCCTTCTCTCGCCGGGAAAGGGCCGCCCCGCCGGGGCCGGGTTTTTTCCGGCCCGTTTCGGGCTCCTGTTGCTGGGCGCTTGCCAAAAAGAATTTTCGCGCATAGGCCGAAGCGTTCCGGCGGACCCGTTCCAGCCAGGCTGCGGGAATCGCCGTGGTATTGTTCTTCAAAACCGCCGCGGCCAGGGCCCGCATATTTTTGCCCATTTCGACAAAGGGCATATACAGGGCGTTGGAACGGGCCAGCCGGTACGCCGTTTCCAGCGCGGCGGCGGCGGCGCTTATGTCCCGAAGCCGGAAGCGGCAGACCGCCTCCAGAACTTTTTTCTCGACTTTCCCCAGAACAAAATCCCACAGACTGCTCCGGGTTCCCCAGCTTTCCAGAACCGCCAGCGCCGCGGGAAAGCGCCGTTCCGCAAAATAGTACTTTGCCTTGACCAGCACTTCAAGGCCAAAGACGATGGAGTTGAGATCGCTTTCTTCAAAATCGTTTTTCAGCCAGGGGGCCAGCTTGTCGCCCTGCCCGGTGTGGGCGTAGTACCATCCGGTAACAATGTCATGGTAGGTAAAGCGGGAAAGGTAATACTGTTCGTCAAGCTGGGCTTCAAGCTGCTTCATCGTGTCTTCAATGGCGGCCAGGTTCCCCTGGGCAAAATAAACCCGCAGCAGGTAAAAAAGGGCCCGGTTTTCGGTTTCGTACTGGTTCCCCTGCCGGGCATTCCGGCGGGCCCGGAGCAGGAGCTGTTCCGCCCCGGACATATCTCCCCGGAAAAAAGTCAGCTCCCCCCGGCACAGATCGTCCATCCCCAGCACGCAGCCCCCGAAAGTTACCGAGGTATAGGGGATCGACGCGCTGATGGCCCCGATGTACTTTTCCATTTCCCCCTTTTCTTCGCTGTTTACCCGGCAGAGATAGGAGCTAAGGGCGATTATCGATATGGGGGGCTTGACTTCAAACTTGTTGAACTCGTAATAGTACCGGGCCTTTTCAAAATAATGCACGTAGTCATAGTCCCGGGTGTAGGAACAGGTGTTCATGCCGATAAATCCCAGGAGATTGTAACAGCCCGTCAGGGTCCGGTATGAGGCAGGAGAAAGCGGCTGGGCTTCCAGTTTGGCGATAACCGCGAGCAGTTCCTCCCGGGATTTGTCGAACATTTCAAGGGTCAGGTAGAGGCCCGTGCGGATCACCTGGGCTGTGGCGATCTGGTCGTATATTTCCGCCGGAGCCCGTTCCATGATTTCCAGCAGCATCCGGGCCGTCCGGTTCGGCAGTATGGCGGGCATCGTTTCAACCACATCAATAAGCGCCCCGTAGTCCCCCGCCTGTTCGTAGTAGCCGATGGCTTCCACCTTCTGGTTGTTTTTGGCGCACCAGGCCGCAGCCTGCCGGTAGACTTCCCGCCGCTCCGCTTCAGAAAGCTCCGTCTGCTTCCCCCTGAGGTAGTCCAGAAAAAGGTGGTGAATCTGGTAGGCGTCGAGGTAGGCGTCAAAACGGATAAAGGAGCCGATCCGTTCCATCTCTTTGATCAAGGTTTTTTCCCCGGCAATGTCCTGCAGCAGTTTCGGCGCCAGGTGTTCGATGAGAGACAGCTTGATAAGGAATTTCCGCAGTTCCCCGGATACGGTCCCCACGATCTCGCTTTCCACCAGTTTGAAAATATTCGACCGCATGGCCTGGGGTACATAGCCCGCGCCGGGGGGCGCGTTTTTCAGGGAGAGGCCCGCCAAGTGAATGGCAAAGGCCCAGCCTTCGGTATCGTGGTATATGGCGGAAACCGTCTGGGGCGAGGGCTTGATGTTCTGGATGCGGAAATATTCGATCATCTCGTCCCGGCTGAACCGGAGGTCTTCTTCGGCGATCCGGCCCAAAAGCCCCTTGGAAAGAAGCTTGACCAGATTGATCTCCGGCTCGGTCCGGGAAATGATAATGGAAGTAATGTTGGGGAAGGGCGCGGAGATGGACCGTTCCAGAAAACGCAGTACCGCCTTGTTGTGGATCAGGTGAAAATCGTCGTAGACAAAGATGTACCGTTTGTCCGGGTCCGTATCTTCTTCGGGGATGCTCATGTAGCGGTCAAATTCCCGCTCCGTTTCCGGGAAGGGGATTTTTTCCAGCTTGGCCGCCGCCGTGGGGTTGCCCAGACTGATCCCGGAGATAAAATTTTCCCAAAAACGCTCGCCGATGTTATCCCGTTCGGAAAGCTGTATCCAGCCGATAAGGGCCTTGCAGGTACGGACAAAAGAGTAGACCGCATGGGTCTTGCCGTATCCGGCCCCGGCGCTGACAATGACTACCGGGTTTTGCACCGCCTTTTCCAGCAGGCCGCTTATCTGGGGCCGTTCCAGATAAATCTGGTTTCCCGGTGAGAGAGGTACATTGCTCTGAAAGGTTTGATCCGGCAAAATCGCTCCTTTTTTATCCGGTATCAACTACTATCCCTGGTTTTTGTAGTATTTTCCACAATTTGGTGTTATTTTAACAAAAACCAGAAAAATTATAACAGGCGCCGCCGCTATACGTCAAGGCTAAAGCCATCAATCTGGCATCCCTGCCGGATTGATGGTTCGGAGTTTGCAAAGCAAACTCCAGCTAAAGCCCGGTTACCGCGGCATCCATGCTGGTATGGTAGCGGCGGCCCGCCGAATCCGGTATCATCAAGCCATGGACAGCACAATCGCCTGCATAGGCAGCGGGAACATGGGAACGGCCCTGATGAAGGGCGCGGCGGAAATCGCGGGGGGCGGGCGCATCGGCTTTTGCGATACGGACCGGGCGAAGGCGGCGGCGGCGGCCAAAGAGCTGGGGGCCGCGATCTACGCTTCCGCGGCGGAGGCGGCGGCGAAGGGCGATTATGTGTTCCTTGCCGTCAAGCCCCAGGCGCTGGGGAGCCTGCTGGGGGAAATCGCCCCGGTTCTGGGGGAGCGGCTGGCCGCGGGGAAGCCGCCGGTTCTGGTGTCCATGGCCGCAGGCTGGCCCATCGGGAAAATCCAGGCTCTGGCGGGGAGCGGCCCGGCGGGCAGGATCCCCACAGCCCGGATCATGCCCAACACCCCGGCCCTCATCCGCCGGGGGATGATCGCCCTGGCGGTTTCCCCGGAACTGGAGGCCGCACAAACCGGCGAGCTGGAAAAAATCCTCGGGGCCGCGGGGCTTGTCGACCGGGTTGATGAGGCGTATCTGGACGCGGTAACCGGGCTCTCCGGTTCGGGGCCGGCCTTTGTGTACCTGTTTATTGAAGCCCTGGCGGACGGCGGCGTCCGGGCGGGGCTGCCCCGGGACAAGTCCCTGCGCTACGCGGCCCGGACGGTGCTGGGGGCCGCCGCCATGGTGGAAGAGACTGGGAAACACCCCGGCGAACTCAAGGACATGGTAACATCCCCCGGCGGCACGACCATTGCGGGAATCGCGGCGCTGGAGCGGGGGGCGTTCCGGGGAACGGTAATGAACGCGGTGGAGGCGGCCTGGAAACGGTCAATCGAACTGGGAGCCCCCGCGCCGCGCTGAACCCTCAGTTCCCCCCGTCTTTTTTGCGGATCAGGTTCCGCTGAATTTTTCCGCTCACCGTTTTCGGCAGTTCTCCGGTAAATTCGATAATCCGGGGGTACTTGTAGGGGGCGGTTACCCGTTTAACATGGTTCTGCAATTCCCGCTTCAGTTCATCGGACGGGGCGAAACCCCTGGCCAGCACGATGGTGGCCTTGACCACCTGGCCCCGCATGGGATCCGGCGCGGCAGTTACCGCGCACTCCAGCACCGAGGGATGTTCCATCAGGGCGCTTTCCACCTCAAAGGGGCCGATGCGGTAGCCGGAACATTTGATCACGTCGTCGTTCCGCCCCACAAACCAGTAGTAGCCCTCATCATCATGCCAGGCCATATCGCCGGTCCGGTAGGTTCCGCCGTACCAGCAGCCCTTGGTGATCTCCTCATCCTGGAGGTAGCCCCGGAACAGGCCCGGCGTGTTTGAAACCGTCGCCCCGGAAAAAGAGTGGTCCCCCGCGTTGGTGATGCTGATATTGCCCACGATCCCGTCATCGCAGGGCTGATCATCCTCGTCAAGCAGGTTGAGGCCGAAAAGGGGGGCCGGTTTGCCCATGGAACCGGGCTTCGCCGGGAGCCACTTGAAGGTGGCGGCCATGACCGAAGTTTCCGACTGGCCGAAGCCCTCCCGAATTTCAAGGCCCGTTTTTTCCTTAATTTGATGATAGACTTCCGGGCTTAAGGGTTCCCCCGCCACCGAGGTATGTTTGATAAAACTGAAATCGCAGGCCGAAAGGTCTTCCTTGATAAGGTAGCGGAAGATCGTCGCCGGGGCGCAGAAGGTGGCGGGCCGCAGGCGCTGAATCGCGTCCAGCATACCCTGGGGGGTGAATTTTTCCGTATCATAGGCGCCGATGGCGGCTCCGCAGATCCACTGGCCGTAGATTTTCCCCCAGGCGAATTTCGCCCACCCCGAATCGGTTTGGGTCATGTGGATTTTGCCGTCCTCCACGCACTGCCAGTATTTGGCCGTAACGATATGGCCCAGGGGCAGGGTGTGGTTGTGGAGGACCATTTTCGGCAGGCCCGTGGTGCCGGAAGAAAAATAGATCAGCATGGGATCGTTGCAAGAGGCCGCCGCCTGCCCCTGAGGACGGGTGAATTTTTCACCGGCCTTTTCAATGGCGGCGTCCATATCAATACAGCCTTCGGGGATACTGTTCCCTACAACGGCGGTCTTTTGGAGCACCGCGCGGGGGGCCGCCGCGATCCTGATGTTCTCCAGCATCTCCGCATCGTCAATGGTGATAAGCAGTTTTACCCCCGCGGCGGCGCAGCGGTACTCCAGGTCTTTGGCGGTAAGCTGGTAGGAAGCGGGGATGCAGACCGCGCCGATCTTCATCAGGGCGCACATGATATACCACACCTGGGGCCGCTGTTTTAAGATCAGCATGACCACATCGCCTTTTTGAATTCCCAAATCAAGCAGGGCGTTGGCGGCCTTGTCACTTAAACGCTTTATATCGGCAAAGCTCCAGGACCTCATGTCCCCCCCGTCATTGGTCCACCGGAGAGCCAGCTTGTCCGGCTGGAGCCGGGCCCATTCATCCGCCACATCATAGGCAAAGTTAAAATCTTCCGGCACGGTACACCGGTAGTTGGCGTAAAAATCCTCATAGCTGTCAAATTCTATCCGGGGACAGTACCGGGACAATATTTCATCCATGGTGTTATTCCTGTATGATGGTGATAAATGAAGCGGGGCCCTTCACCGCGCTTTGCCCGTGGGGAAGGCGGGCGTCAAAATAAATGGAGTCCCCCGCGGCCAGCACATACTCCCGTCCACCCACCGTTACCTTGACCGCTCCTTCAACCACATAGTTGAATTCCTGGCCCGAGTGGAACACCGGGGCGGCCTCTTCCTTTCCGGGGTCGAGGAAGACCAGCAGGGGCTCCATGGTCCGGCCCTTGAAGTTATAGGCCAGGCTGGAAAATTCGTAGCCCGGATACCGTTCTATCCTGACCCCCTTGCCCTTCCGGCACACGCTGGCGTGTTCCATCCGGGGGTCTTCCCCGGTGATAAGGACGGTGGTGTCGGCCCCCAGCCGGTGCGCGATCTTGTAGAGGGCGCTGATCGGGATGTCAAGCTCGCCGGATTCGTATTTGACGTAGGTTTCGTAATCCAGCCCGATGTCCTTCGCCATATCAATGGCGCTGATTTCCAGAATCTCCCGGAATTCCTTGATCCGTCCGGGGATTTGGGAGAGTTCGTCTTCCATGGCGCTTCCTTACGTTGCGGGCTGCGGCAACCGGTTCTTTTGCCGCGTATCAGAACAGTGTCTGTCTACAAAGTGCGAACCTTCGGTTCGAGGTTACTTTGTGGACAGACTCGGAATAGTAGCAAATGTACGCCGATTGTGGAAGGGAACGCCGGGAAACCCTGCGCATTGCGCCCTGTTTTTTTCGGGCGGCCTGTGATATACTGGACACGCTTTCCAATCAAGAGATCGTGAAGGAGTATCAAATGAAAAGAACCGTTTCGTTTTTCCTGCTGGCGGGGGCCCTGCTTTTACCGGCGGGGTGTTCCAGAAACGCGGCGCCGGGAGCTGCCGGTACGGGAATTGCCGGCGGAAGGCAGGGGATTCCGGCATCCGCCGTTCTTGCCTACCCGATGCGCATCGGAATGTGGCTCTATACGATTGACAAGGATACGGGGGCCGAAACGGATGTTACCAAAGCGGTCGAATCAATTCCGCTGGGTGAAAAATTGCAGCTCCTCGCGCCGGAACCGAGGCAGGCGACAAACCCCTACGACAGCAAGGTCTATGGCTATCTTCGTGTCCGGCGGGATACTGGTAAAGAGGGCCTGATCTTCGCAACCCAACTGACCGTAGGCAGCGATCTGGCCGTAGTAACCGAAGAAAAAGCGAACCTCTACCGCAGCGCCAAAAATGTTGACGCCACCGATTATATTCTGCCCCGCAAAACCGTGCTAGGAACCCTTTCCGAAACCGAAAAAGACGGTTTTATTCAGATAGAAGCCTATGATCCGGTGAACCAGACATACCGGCGGAATTTATTTATCAAGACCTCCGCAATTTCCTACCGTGAACAGGACGTACAGTCTTCGATCCTGCTGCAGACCGCCGGGGCGCTGGACCCGGAAAAGGAAAAGAACCGCCGTACAGCCCTTCTCGACTCCGCGTTGTACGATTATCCCGATTCGATTTTTGCCGGTGAAATCCGGACCCTTGCCGGGGGCGACACCGCGGTCCCGGTGCGGGAAATAGACGCCTGGTTTTGGGTGCTGAGTGACGATGTAAATGTCCGCGAAAAACCCAATACTTCATCAACCGTGCTTACGCAATTGATGGAGTCCGCCGAGGTGTACGCCATTGAGGAAACAGTTGATAGATTCACGCTCGACGGGCAGGCGGACCGGTGGTACCGCATCGTCCAGCCGGTGGAGGGCTGGATTTTCGGCGCCTGGCTTGAAGAAATGTAATGAGCCACCCGCCGCCGCGGAAACATACGACCCCGTGGCGGAGGAATACGCGGCGGTTTTTGACAGTATTGGCCTGCGGGTCTTTGAATGGCCCTGGATACGGCGGCTGGTAAAAAAATTCCGGCCCCGCTCCCTTCTGGATTTGGGCTGCGGGAACGGGTATCTTTCAAAGGCCCTGCAGGGGATGGCGCCGGAATTGTACGCCCTGGAGCCGAGTTCCGTCATGTATTCCATCGCGGCCAGGGCGCTGTGCGGCGGCGTAACGCTGCGGCAGGGAGCGGTGGAGGCCATGCCCTTTGCGGACGGCTGTTTTGACATGGTTGTTTCGCTGTTAAGTTTCCGGTATATGGCGTGGGACCGGGCGCTGGATGAGATACGCCGGGTTTTAAAAGAGGGCGGCATTTTTATCCTGGTAGACCTTTTTGACGGATCCTTTAATCCCCGGTATTTCCACCGATACCTGTCCACATGGACGGCGGTCCGCCTGTTGTATATCAGGAACCGGGACTACCGCAAAAAATTGCGGCGGCTGACGGAAAACAGCGCGTGGCAGCGCATGATCGCAGAACACCCCAGGCGGAATATTGCCGAAGCAAAAGAAGCGGTAGCGCAAAAATTCCATGTTGAAAAATTCAGGCTCTTGAGCGCCGGTCTCAGGGGCGTTACGGCGGGTTTTGTATGCAGAAAAAAAACGGCTGCCGGCTGATGGTTCTGGACTGGGGCATCGGTGGCCTGCCGCTGTTCCAGAGCCTTTGCGCCGCGCGGCCCGGAGCGGATATGGTATACCTTTCGGATTCCGGCAGCGTCCCCTATGGAAAGCAAAGCCCCGAAGAACTGCGCAGGCGGATCGGGGAAATCGCCGCCTTTGCCGCAGGCCGGGGGATCGACACCCTCGCCGTGGCCTGTAACGCCATGTCAAGTGTACTATCCGCCGCCTCCAGCCGATCCGAAGGGGTGGAGATCCTCAGTTTAATCCACGCCTTCCTCGCCTCGCCCCTGCCTTCGGGCCGGGTCATCGGCGTCATCGGCGGGATCCGCACCATACAAAGCGGCATTTATCAAAAGGCGCTGGAAGCCGCCGGCAACCGCGTCCGTTCCTGCCCGGCCCAGGAACTTTCCGCCCTCATTGAGGCGGGGGATACGGCTCCCATCCCCGCGTTTCTGGAAAAGACTCTTGCCGCCCTGGGAGGCATTGAAACCCTGGTATTAGCCTGCACCCATTATCCCGCGGTTTCTCCCCTCATCAAAAACATGGCCGGCGATCTTGAAATCATTGACCCCGGTTCCGCCCTGCGGAGCCTCTGTTTCCGGCGGACCGGCGGGAACCGTCCGCCCGCCGGAAACAGGCGTGCGTATATTACCACCGGCGGCGCGGAAAACTCGCGGCGGTCGGCGGAAGCGGCCTTCGGCTTTTCCGGCCTTCCCTTCGTTCATACCGCCCCGGATTTGAATTCCGCCGGCCCGCTTCCCGCAGGCGCGCCGGCATGAACCTTCGGGACGCCGGTATCATCCGGCTCATGGACATTGTGATCGCCCTGACGCTGCTTCCCTTTGCCCTGCTGATGTTTGCGCTCCTTTTTCTTCCCCAGCTTGTTGTTTTTGGAAAAATTTTTTACGTATCCCAAAGGATTGGGCGGGACGGGGAGCCTTTTACCTATATCAAAATCAAAAGTATGTTCGATGGAGAAACGCCGTTTCCGTCCGGGGGCGGGCGGGCCCATCTGGAGCCGAACCGTATCCCCCCCTGGGGCAGGTTTTTGCGAAAGTGCCATGTGGATGAAATTCCCGACATAGCCCTTATTCTCGCGGGGCTTGAAAGCTTTGTGGGCCCCCGCCCCCTTCTGGCCGAACACGCCGCGCTGGTTGACTCGCCGGAACGGCGGAACCTGAAGCCGGGCTGGACGGGATTGTCCCAGATATTCCTCAAACGCCGGAACATTCTTCCCGGCAGGATACAGCGCCGTCTGGATAAACGGCTGGGCCGGGAACTTTGTCCCGCGCTGTATTGCCGGCTTCTGTTTGCCACCGCGGCGCCTTTTTCCCGGCGCGGCGGCCTTAAGCCCGGCCCCACAATCCGGGCCTACCGGAATTCCATCATGACCGCGGGAGGAACACCAGATGAAAAAAATTAAATGGTTGAAGCGGTTTCGGAACCTCGGTTTTTGGAACAGCAATTTTAAGTTTATAATATGGGCGCTGCTTTTTTTGGGAGGCGCCGGCCTTGCCTGTGCGGACATGAGAGGGGATCTGGAAATTCTGGCCGCCGCCTATGCCGGGGCCTTCGAGATTGTTCCCGGCCTGGGGATACGCTTTCCCGACGGAACCGTCGTGCCCTATGATGACGGAAAACAAAAAGATTTTGAAACCCTGCTGGAAGATCCTGATCTTGAAGATATGCTCCGCCTTCCCTATCCCCTGGGCGACATGGTGAATCCGCCGGCCCCGAATGAAGACCCCGGACGCTTCCGGCCCGATATTTTTTTCAAAGCCCTTTACGGCAGCAGCGAAAAGGACATCCGGGCCGCCCTCAGACCCGTTCAGTGGATGCCTTCGTTAAACGGCCCCCGGCTTTTGATCAGCGCCCGTTTTGGCATAGACAAAAAGCTGGAAAGCGTTATCGCCGCCCTTGAAGTCCTGGGGCCGGAATACCGTTCCTATCTGCTTCCGCCGGGCGGAACCTTCAATTACCGTCCGGTGGCGGGAACCAGCCGCCTGAGCCCCCATTCTTTCGGCATTGCCGTAGACATCGCGGTGGGCCCCAGCCATTACTGGCTCTGGGAAAAAAACGGCGCCGGCGAGTATAAAAATACCATCCCCCGCGCCATCGTCGAAATATTTGAAAAGCACGGGTTTATCTGGGGCGGCAAGTGGTACCATTTTGATACCATGCATTTTGAATACCGGCCCGAACTGATCCTCAAGGCTCAGGGCGCTGGGAATTCGTCGGAAGCGGGACTCATTAATGCGGCAACTTTTTCGTTGATCGAAAAACCCGACGCGGGCCGGGGGAGCCAGGGGTTTATTTCGGATTTTAAAAATTGAATGTCCCGCCGGTCCTGGTAAAAACGCTGCCATAAATATTCTTCGACAAGCGTATAGCCGCCGCCCGGAACACGGGGCCGGGGCTCTTCATCGCGGCGGTAGGGTTCAAAAGTTTCCGGCGAAAAGAAATATACCAGCCGGAGATACCGGTCTGCTTCTTCCGGCGGAGGAATAAAATTTTCGCTCCTGATGCCTTTTTCAAACCATAAAAAACCCGCCAGGCCCCGGTGGGCTATGATACGCCTCCCCGCGGCCAGGGTTTTCAGGGAATCCAGTTCCCGTTCATGGCGGGCGTAATCGGGCCCCTTGCCCCGGGCAAGATACTGCAGCGCCCCGGAGATGAAAAACCCGCTGCCGGCAAAAAAAAGAACCGCCGCCGTCAGGAAAACGGCTTTGCGCCCCTGTTTCATCTCTAGGTCTATGAGCCAGGGGGCGGCAAAAAGCGGAGCCATGATAAGGAGGCGGAAACCCAGGCCGTCCCAGGAAAAGCGGAGAAAGGGAAACACAAACGCCCAGGCCAGAAAACCGAAGAGCGAAGCAGGGGCAAAGGGCCGCCGCTGCCGGATCAGGGCCCAGGGGATGACAAAAAGCAGGGAAACCTGTAGCAGGGTATAAAAGATTCGTTCGCCAATCCAGAGCCGGTGGCCGTTCAACTGAACAAGGCGCTGGATGGGGGCCTGTATGTCCAGGGGCGGCATCCTGCCGGCGAAGCATTTCCGCCAAAAGATGAGCGCCAGCAGGGCCAGAAGAATCCCGCTGCCGGCGATCAAAAACTTGAGCGGCTTCCATTCGCGGGGGCGGCGGGTTTTCCAAAGTCCGGCGGCGCGGTGCAGAAAAAAAAGCGCCATCAGGATCAGGATAATACGGTGGGAAAAAACAGCCGCCAGGCCGGCAAGGATGCCGAAAAAGGTCTTTTTGTTCAGGGGAGGAACAAGAGAACGAAAAAATCTTCCGCCCCCCTTTTCCGCCGCGTCCCCGCTTTCAGGCCGGGCATATTGTCCGCCGCTCAATAAAAGGACAGAAAGAAAAAACAGGGCCAGGGCAAAACTGTTTTTGGTAAATTCCAGCAGCAGGTTAAAGGACGCGGGATTAAAAACCGCGATGCTGGCCGCCGCTGTTTTATACAGGGAAAAACCCCGGCGCAGGCTCATCATGATAAGGCAGTAATAAATTACCGCCATACTCAGGGAGGAAAGAACCTGGACGCTGAGGACAGGATTTTGTACCAGGCGGTTTATCAGGTATAACACATAATAAACCAGGGAAAAATCAAAAAACAGCAATTTGCCGTGAAGGGTCAGCGCCTTTATCTGGAGGGCGTAATAATACACATCATAGCCGCCCGGCCCTTCCCAGACCCGCAAAACCAGCAGAAAAACCGCAAACGAAAGCAGGGCTCCGGCAGGGGGAACAGCCTTTCCCGCAGAGCGATAAAACGCGGGGCCCAGCATTTATCTGGACGGGGAAAGCAGCCGGTCCCGGGCCTGTCTCAGGGGTTCAAGAACCTTCTCGTCCATATACGCATTGGCCGTGGTGGTGATTCTTTTTGTTGTGTGGTTAAGCCGGTAGGCATACACCTCAACGCGGCCCTGATAGGAAGAACCGGCGGTCAGCACCCAGTCGCCCACAATAAAGTAGGGCCTGCTTGACGCAGTTCCTCCCCAGCCGCTGTACATACCGTACCCTTCGTTTGAGTCCCGTTCCATAACTTCGCGATCGTTAAACGTCAAAAGATGGCTGGCGGACCGGTACTCAATATTCCGCAGCAATAGCTCCAGCGTATCAGCGGCGGGAGGCGCCTGTTCCATGGCCCGCAGAAGTTCGGCATTGTACTTGTCCGTCCCGGAAAGCCAGTCATCAGTATAATTGCTTCGGATCCGGTACCATCCCTGCTGGTTAAAGTAGTCCTGATACGCCCTGGTAACAAAGGATCGCCCGTAGCGGGCGTAGATTTCGTTTCTTAAATAGGGGAGCCGGTCAGGGTAATATTCAAGAATATCCAGAGCGGTGATTCTTTTGTCCCGATCCCAGAATCCCTGATAACCGGGCAGCACAGTCTGGGCGGCCAAAATACCCAGCGGAACAACAAGGCCCGCCAGGAAAAAAATCTTCTTCATACATCCCCCTTTTTACGCCGTATACCCGGCGCCGCAATCCCGGGCGTCCCGGATTTCCACCGGCAGGGACACGGTTTCATCCCCCGAATAATCACAGCGGCCTTCGCTTATTTTCAGTCCCTCAATGTTTTTTTCTTTGACGGCTTTCACATAGCCGGCGATGCAGTCTATCTTTTTATTCAGGCGGACGCCGAAAATTTCCCCCCATTCAAACTGCCCCGCATCGTGAATGTCCGAGCCCGCAGTTTTGGGGAGGCCCAGTTTTTCCGCGTACCGCGCCGCCAGAGCGTCGTAGGACTGTTCGTGGTTTCCCGCGTTGGCGGCCTCCACCGCATTTACGCAGCCCGGCGACAAAATGATCCGGCGGATATAGTCGTGCTGCCGGAAGGGATGGGCCTGAACCACGCAGCCGCCGTTCCGGTTCACCGCCCGGTACTGTTCCCCCCGGGTCCAGTTCCGGGATTCGGGGTGATCCAGCAGCCATGCTTTATCCAGGCCGTAGACGAGGTAATCGTCGCAGCCGTCAAAGGTTTCCTCCCAGCCGAAAAACACATCCAGTCCCAGCCGTTTCCCGGCCTCCCTGGTTTCTTCGTAGCCCCGGCAGAATTGGTTCACCCATTCCCGCCAGGGCAGGCTGCGGTCTATGGCGGTATTGCCCCGGAAAAAATGATCCGTCACGATGATGCCCGAAAAACCGGCGTCAATGTAGCGGTGGATATAGTCCGGCCCAGCGGAGACCCCGCAGGCGCTGGACAACACGGTGTGCAGGTGGGTTTCGTATAAATAACTCACGTTACAGCGGCTCCTGTCCCCTGTTTGTCCCTGGGCCTGCCGGTCTTCAGAGGCGCGGCGCCTTTTCCCGTGCTTTTTCCCACAACCAGACGCCAGAGTTTTTTGAGCAAACCAATTCTGCCAAAGAGGAGCCAGAAGATCAGGGCCAGAAAAAGGAGGCAGGGGATTCCGTAGACGATTATCCCCAAAAGGAACAGCAGCGCCGCGGAGAAAAAGCCCCCCAGTGAACCAAACAGCCCGCGGATCCGTTCACCCAGCGTGGGAGCGGCGAAGGCGGGGATACTTTCGGGGCCCTGAATTTCCAGTTCCACCGTGGCGTAGTCCACCCGGTTGGCCAGGGAGCGAAGTTCTTTCCCCGTGCCGTCTATGTCGGCCTCAAGCTCCGCGATTTTCGCTTCCACGGAGAGGATTTCCTCAATGTTTCCGGCCCGGCCCAGATAGGAGCGGTAGGTTTTAAGGAGTTCCCGCTTGGTGGCCAGCCGCCCCTCCAGATCATAGTACCGGATCGTTACGTCCTCGGCGCTCTCCGAGCGGTGGAGAAGGCGGCCCATGCCGTCCAGGGCGGAAAGCAGGCTGGTATACGAAGCGGCGGGAACCCGGATAGTATAATGCCGGGAATTCTCCCAAATATTTACCGCGGACGCATAGGCGCCATACTGCTCCATCAGATCGGTAACTGCCGCGCCGGCCTTTTCCGGCTCCTGCACCCGGATGCTGATATTGGCCCGCCGTACCAGCTTCCGTGGCAGTTCCGCATCCGCCCCCGGCCCCGCCCCGGCCCCCGGCGAATCGGGGCCTCCGGCGTCCGCCGCCTCTTCCGCCTGGACAGCGCGATCCAGACCCACCGCCCCCTGGGGGCGGACGTTTGCGCTGAACACGTTCCCGTACTGGGCACTCATATCGACCGCCGGGGCCCCCGCATAACGGCCCGCATTCGGGGCCGGCTCTTTGGCCGAGCAGGATCCAGCCGCTAGCAAAAGGGCGATGGCCGCGCAAAGCGCCGCCGCCGGGTATCTGATTTGAATATCTTTTATGCCTTTCATATTGTGAGTATAGCCAGTTTGCCGGACAATTTACAGAGGCGCACAAGAAGCAGCCCGTTAAGGGCTGTTAATTGGATATTGGTAACACACGCCCGGTGCGCAATAACGGTAGCGCATAAACAGCGGTAGACCAGTTTTAGCTGGTCGTACGCGCCGGCGCGAAAACGCAGCCGCAGGCTGTCTTAAAATACCAGTAACACACGCCCGGCGCACAATAATGGTAGCACATAAACAGCGGTAGACCGGCTTTAGACGGGCGTACGCACCGGCGCGAAAACGCAGCCGCAGGCTGTCTTAAAATACCGGTAACACACGCCCGGCGCACAATAATGGCAGCGTATAAAACGATGGTAGACCAGCTTTAGCTGGTCGTACGCACCGGCGCACAAAAAGCAGCCGCAGGCTGTCCCCGGAAACTCAATCGGGATTTCCGGAAGTTCCACACATAGTAATTTGTGAATTCACGGCGTATATTTTTCCATACAATCCGCGGCCCCCGGTTTTTCCGGCCCGCCTTTTTTGGCCCCATTCCCCGGTATTTCGGTTCATTCATCCCCATTTTCATTATCCGCCGCCCAGAAGCCTGTCGCGCCTGCGGGTTTTTGCGCCCCACTGTGCCGCAAAACCACGATTTATGGGCTCCCAGGTATCAAAAAAGAAAAATTTTTTGCCGGCGGCGGGAACTTGGCACGAAATTTGCTACAATTTATGCATGAATGAAATGTTGATTCAAAAAAGTATGACGCTTTCCTCCTTCCGGGCCGGGGCTTCCTCCCCGGTTCCGGATTTTTTTGAACTAAAAACCGAAATTATCAGAAAATCGATCCATTTTCTCATTGCCCTGAGCCCGTCCATGGCGGCGGTAAACCGCCCCCTGACGATATTCATCCTTGCCGCGGGCGTTCTGGGCTATACCCTGATGGAAACCCTGCGGCTTTCCGGCATCCGGGTTCCCGTCATTTCCTCCCTGACCCGCATGGCTTCCCGTTCCCGGGATCTGGGCCATTTTGTCATGGGCCCCGTAACCCTGGGCCTGGGCGCTCTTCTGGCCCTGCTCCTGTACCCCGCCCCGGCGGCCTCCATTGCCATCTACGCCCTGGCCTTTGGCGACGGCTTTGCCGGCCTGGCGGGAAAATTCCTTGGCCGCCTGCGGCCCGCCTTCCTCTGCGGCAAAAGCGTGGAGGGTTCCCTGGCCTGTTTCACCGCGGTCTACATTGCCGCCTACGGGGTTTCCGGCGATTTCCATCTGGCGCTGGCCGCCGCCCTTACCGCCATGGCCGTAGAGGCCCTGCCGCTGGAGGATTATGACAACCTTGCCCTGCCCTTCACGGTGGGTCTGGTAGTACAGTTAATGTCCCGGTAAAAAACGCCGAAAACTTCATCCCCCGCAAAGCGCGGCAGAATCCTAAAGCATACCCGCTGAAAACCCAACCGGGGTTTCCCGAATTCCCCTAAAGCCACAGGTACACATGGTGCAGTCGGGTGCAGATCAGCCAGGTGCCGAGGGCCAGCAGAATCAGGCCGGGGGCAGGGCTTAACCAGGTGTCGGCGCTCAAAAGAATGTTCCGCCCCAAAAACACCAGAAACGAACCGGCCCCGATAAGGATGTATTCACGGGAGCCCCGGGTCCAGGCGGAAATGAAAAAGCTGACCATAGTAATCAGCAGCGTCCCCGCTTCGATCATTCTGAACATGGCGGTATAGCCGCCGATCATGCTGAAACTGGAATCCCAGGACAACACGTCAATGGGAACCCCCATAACGACAACCAGAGCGGCCACCGTAATAATCAGAAAAATGTCCCGCTGTTTTTGAACCTCCAGACCCGCGGCGTATGCGCTGGCGGTAAAGAGGGCAAAAATGCCAAAGTAGCGGCTGAACAGCAGAACCCGGAACGCGATCACCTGATAGAGGGGGGGAACGGCGAAAATTTGCTGCAGGGGCGCCATGAACCGGATTGCCTCAAAAGAAAAGGAAGCCGCAAAAAAGGCGAAAAAGAGAATCTCCGGGGCCTGGGTTTTTTCAAAAAAATACGAGATGAGAATCAGGGTAATGAGGGCGTACAGCGCCGAAGCGGCTATGGCGGCCAGCGGTGCGTAGGGGTTTGGTTCAAGGAACTGCCCGATGAAGGACTGGATGATCCCCGGCGCGCGGCGGGCGGCTTCCCCGGCAGCGGGAAGGGCCGGTATAACCACCCATGCGGCGGCGGCGGCCAGCAGCACGGCAGCGGCGGCGATGAAAATTCCGGCCCTGAACATGATGTTCCGCTCCGACAAAGTCATGGATGAATTGTAGATCGAACCGGCGTTTTTCTCAAGGTGAGCGCCGGGTGACGGTTATGCCGCAAATTTCCCCCGTTTTGGTTCAATTGAGCGGGAACGGGCAATTCACCCGTTTGTCTTCATTTTTTATTTTGGAATTTCTCGTTGTCGCTATCGCTGTCGCTGTTATGCGCAATATCCCCAAATACTATCGATTTGTTGTAGAGCGCGCCGCCTTTTTTCAGGAAGACCACAATACCGCCGTAAATTCCGGCGTAAACCAGCAATAAGACAAGGACCCCCAGGTGTCCCACTATAAAATAGGGCGCCATGGTTTTCAGCGCCATATCTTTTAAGTGATATAACACAGACCGGATAGTAACCACCCCGTTTTCATTCCCCATCGTGGAGAGGTTCGTAACGCCGTCCCTGGCCGCGTATACATACCCGGTTACTTTATTCAAAAAAACAGCGTAAAGTATTCGCTCAAAAAAGCCGTCATCACGGGTATCGATAGTGTCTATTATGCCCTGTAATGTATCAGCCGCCGACGAAAGCTCGCTTGCGTCAATACCCGTTTCCAGTATATGTGCCTGGGGGAACCGTTCATCAAGCGCGGCCTCAATAAATACTATTCTGCCTTCGATAAAATCATCCATAGCCGCCTGTAACGAACCAACCGCGGCAAACGCTACCCCCAGGATAACGCATACGATGTACGCCGCCACCTGTAACCCGGTTCTGTGGCTTTTATTTTCAACCCTGGCGGCCAGGAGACTGTTCAAAATCCAGGCAATCACCATTCCGGCGATGATACCCAGGAAAACCGGTACAACGCTCATCCCATATCCTTATGTATATAAATAACGGTTTTAACCGGCATACAATTCATTCGCAGCCGTTCCCGCAGCGGCTTTCGCAGTTTCAGGAGGCCCTTGTATTCCCCCGGCATACCCAAATCCTTCAACGCCTGACGCACCATAAGCCTGCCGCAGGGGGCCTGCATAAACACGCCGAACGTGTCCGGACGGAACCCGTCCCGGTTCCTTTGTATGAGGATCTCTATTTTCCGTTTTTTTTCTTCCCATGTGGAGAATAACTTTCCGGCAACCGTAAACAGCTTGATGGCGGCTATGGCCTGTATAATAAAAATCCACCACCTAATCCGGTAAAAAGGCGCTCCGAGCGTTAAGATTCCCGCACCCGCAATCAAGCATGCGTACGCATTCAGATACAGGAATCTTAACACATCCTTTTTTTTATGCCGATGGGTGAGCAATGGCACTGTAAAATGCGTTTGCCGCTTTCAGGGCCCCCGCCTCGTCTGCGCCTTTCAGCTGAATAGCGGTACGCTGGGTAAATGATTCATAATACAGATAGTAGGCCGGGCAGAAGCAGCCCAGGGTGGAGGCTCTGTTATAGCCTATTTCTTTCACACTGCTGGGCAAAACATATTTTACCTGCCGTCCCGTGGTAATAACCCAGCAGCCTATTTGGGTAGAGACTTCAACCACCCGCTTGTCGGTTATCACCAGGAACCCCTTTTTCCGGAAGCCCAAAACCATGGCTATGACCTTGTAGACCGACCCCAAAAGCTGGGCGGCCGGGTTGGAACTGGACGCCCACAGTTCCGCCTCAATCTCCATGACCAAATTCTCATTTTCCGCAAGCATAATGCCTGATGCCAGTGATGCCATTGTGTCCTCCTCTGACGCAATCGTACCTGAACCCCCATACGGAGGCTTCTTCACATACCCATTGGGTACAAAATACCAATTTAGCATTGCCCGGAAACCGAAAACTTTTTGATAAACACAGCCAAAAAGCGGAGTATTTTACACGGCCTGTGCCGGACGTGAGTCCGCGGCAGCCAACAACGAACCGGAGGCCCGGGCTGCCGGACACACCCATTATCCTGAAGATCAGTAAGTTTGGTATAACCGAATCTTCCCTGTTTGTCAATGGATTTGTCCGGTTTGTTCGGCCTCTTACGGACTGCTTTTGCCGCGGTCCCGCAGTGCGTACGGTATTTCCTCAACAGCCTGGAGGGGGGAAGCCTCCCACTTTCAACAAGTTAAGAAGGGGGAGCGCTGTTGATGTGAAAGGTGAACCAGTTGTTACCCGGTAACAAGCTTTTTTTCCGCTGCTCCCCCTCGCTCCAAAGGTTTTTGCTACGCGGCGCGTACGGCAGCCTAAAAGCCGCCTCCCTTTATCGGGTACGGCGGCCTTTATCGTGCGCCGGGCGAATGTTACATCGCCGGTATAACAGCCCTTGCCGGGCTGCTCTGCCACGCCCGCAAAAACGCTTTTCCGCTACCCCCACTGTTTCTTTCAGGCATACAAACCCTTAACTTGTTGACAGTGGAAAGCCTCCCCTCTGCCTCCAGCCCGCCTGCGGCGGTCTTCCGGCGTCCCCCTCAGCGAGGGCTCCGCCCCCGCCCCCGGCGGTTCCGGGCACCCTGATTCTGCGGGTTGACGCGGGGGCGGATAAAGCCTTTACCATTCCCGCGAACAACAGTTGGGCCTTTGACTGGTACATTGACTGGGGGGACGGCACGGCGGAGGAACATGAAACCGGAACCGGCGCGCTGGATGCCGGAATAGGCCACACGTTTCCTGCGGATGAGGAATACGACATAACAATCCGGACGGCCAGTAATACGGGCCACGCGGCCTTTGGGTTTCGTAACAACTACAGCACAAGCGGGCCAAACGCCGTGGCCAACAAACAAAAGCTGCTGAAGGCCCTGGGATACCTGGCGGAAAACACCAGTGTGGCGGCATTCCCCGATGCCTGGAGGTCTTGTTTTTATGACTGTACCAATCTGAACGAGGTCTCCGCGGCCCTGCTCCCCGCCGTGCCAAACGGAACCAGCGATATTTTTGCCAATATGTTTTCCGGCTGCAGCAGCCTGGCCGCCAGTATCAACGATCTGATAACGGCTCATGTTATGAGCGGGGTCAGGCTTAATGCCAGTAGTTATAATATGTCCCGTACTTTCCAAAACTGTAGTAAGCTGACCGGTTCCGCCCAGACCGCCATAAACACCGGTTTTGGCGGGGCCGTGCCTAGCAGCGACAGGGGTACGTTTTACGGCTGCAGCAGCCTGGACCTCAGCGACGTCGCCGCAAACTGGCAGTAGTTTGCGTCGCTTCGCGCATAGAGCCCGGACTAAAAGTCCGCCGGGTGTCCGGGAACCCCGAACCTTCGGTTCCCGGACACCCCGACCGGCCCCGGTTAAAACCGGTATCCCAGACCCACCCGCATCCGCAGCCCGTGGCCGGGTTTTTCTTCGTCCCAGTTGCGGATCCCATTACCGAAATAGCTTTTTTCTTTCTTCCGCAAATCACTCTGGAGGTGAAGACCGTAAAGCGCCTCGGCCCGCAGAAAAAGCTCCGGGCCCAGGGAAAAATCAGCCCCCGCGCCGGCCATAAACCAGAGGATGTTGTTAAAAAATTCATCTTCATCGCCATTATATTTAACCCACGCAACGGCATAGTTAAGACCCAGGAGGGGGAAAATCGTGACGGAGCCAAGTTGAAAGGGGTACTTCCCCCATAAACCAATTTCCGGTATACAATACATCGGATCGAAAATCTCCTCGGACTGTAGAGACCCGTTTTTCATGACTTTCTCCCAGCTGCCTTTGCGCACGCCGCTATAGAAGCCAATTGTCAGCTCAACAAAGGCGGCGTCCAGAAACGCAAACGCGCCGCCGCCAATCTTGCTCTCGGTGTTTTGAAACCGGGCCGCGGCCCAGGACGGGAAATAGGAGCCGCTCACGGATTCGCCCACATCGGTCATAAAAAAGGCCCCGCCGCCCGCGCTGATCCGAAATTCCGGAGGTTCCGCAAAGGCTGGGCCCAGCGCCGCCAGCGCACAGACAAACAAAAGCGCGCCTTTTTGTTTTTTGTTCATGGTGTCCTCCCCAATTATGCGTGCAAAGTAAAACACACTCCCGGCGTGGTGTTCATACAACCTATCATGCCGCCGGCGCTTAATCAACATACCGCGCGGCAGAGCTCAGACCGAAGGTCTGACGCGGTATGTTGTTCTCATAAGGTATTAGACTCAGGGTACATACCCCGCCCTTGGGCGTTATAAAGGGTATGTACCCTTCGCTACGAATCAACAACGAATGAACGCTAATTTTCGCGAATGAAGAAACAATATTCGCGTTCATTCGCGTAATTCGCGGACTTTTTTTCTTCGCCGAACTCACATTAAGAAACATGAATCCTTAACTCGTTGACAGTGGAACGCTTCCCCCCCGCATGATTATCCGGCTGTTACCTGATTAAGGCGTCCTACGAAAGAGTTTTGATGATACTTTTGGCCATTTCTTCGCAAACATCAGAGTGCCGGGGTACATAATCTTTTTTTCCGGTTCGAGGCTGCAAATACTCGTCGTGCTTTTTCCCGTGCTTGACAAATACGGCGCCCCGGGCGAACAGGACTTTCAAGAGCGCCCCTCTTTTCATGCCATAACCTTTAACCTTCCGGTTTTCTTTTCCGCCGTTTTTTCTTCCTGTTCCTCTTTATAAAATTCGTACAGGTCGAGAAGCATTTCTTCAAGTTCGGCAATAGATTTGCCCTGGGTCAAATGTTCCGGCCAAACATTGAGGTGGCCGACCAGCCAGCCGTCTTTACTCTGCCAGTAGGTATATTCGAGTTCCATGGCTTTCCTCCACATATTCAATATACCGCCAAACGGGATTCACTGTCAAAAGCAAGAAGGCCCAGAAGCGCCCATGGAATTACATAAGAACCGGGCCCCTGATTCTTCACCCCTCGACCCCGTGCCGGATTTGGACATCTTTTATTAAGGCGTCCTACGAGGGTGTTTTTTTTCGGCCAGATTTTTCCGCGCCAGCTCGATCTCGGCAAGGCGGCGGCGGCTCCGGTTCGAATCCCCTGCTATCGGATTGGTGTTACATTAATGGAGATAAGGGGATTCGGCTTCCGCCTGCTGCCGGGGCCTCGGGCTTGGCCTTCGGGGGCCTACCCCCGGAACGTTGCGGGTGATCTCAAGGGCAGACTTGCCGTATAGGACTTCCCTAAGAGGCAATCCCCAGGGTTTCCTTGATTGCGGTTTCCAGCAATCGGGAATAATTAATACCCTCCGCCTCGGCGGCTTCTTTAAGCCAGCGGGGTATAGTAACCGTAGTTTTTTCCCTGCGGTTGTTCATTTCATCCTTGACCACATCGGGGTACACGGACACGGGAACAATCAAATCGCCAGGCCCGGTTTCAGGGATTTTGTCAGTCCGCTTAGGCAATTGTTCCCCGTCTTTCTCCATGCCGTAAAGGTGCAGGGACAACGCCTCTTTAGCCATTTGCAGGGCATGATCAAAATTATCACCGCAGGAAACACAGCCCGGTATATCGGGAAAATAGACGCTGATTCCGGGGTTTTCATCGGTCTCAAAGACCGCAAGATAGGTAAGTTTACGCATGGCAATCTCCTCTCATTCCAAACTGGCTTGTTTAAGGATACTGTGAAGGGTTCCCTTCTTTATATCCCCTCTATGGTTCGGGACGGTTACACGGCCCTTCTTGACCGGATGTTTAAGCTGGACATGAGAGCCGTTCTGCTCGTATACAAACCAGAGGTCATCACGCAAAAGCTTCAAAACTTCCCGCACCGTCATGGTATAAGCATACGTATTATTTATACGTATGTCAAGGGGGTTTTCAAAGAATTTTTACGAGGCTATTTTTTAGTGGGTTTCGCGGGAGTTTCCGGCTTTGCTTTCGGAGGTGATTCCGGTGGCTGAACAGGAGGCGGGGGTGTTTCCGGCGGTATGGGGCGCGGGGCTCTCGGGCTCCAGCGTTTTTCCTGGTCGTTATGGCTTATCGAAGTATGTTTTGAGCAATGAAGGTCAGAAGGCATACAAAACCCCCGAAAAAAATGAGGAGTACAGCATACATGATAGCGCTGTTAGGATCAAAAAAGATGCTCCTCTTTTTATATTCGGGTTCCCTGCCTTTATACTTAAGGGCAAGATTCCGGTCTGCCTCCGCGACAAGCAGGGTATAGCGGAGGGAACTTATCGCCATGCCGATAAATTCCAAAACAAATACCAGGACAAAACATGCCAAGGCGGCAATCAACAGGGGCTTATGCGTGGCGGTCTGCAAGGGAACCAGCTTTTCAATAAACGCGAAGGAAAGGCCGAAAGAACCGCCCGACAGGGTAAAAATCCATTGAGCGGCCAAATAGTCCGTTTTCTGCTGGGTTTCTATCAGCTTGTCTGTGTAGCGCTCGCTGGCTTCATAAAGCTTCCAATTATGTTCATCTATAGGGTTCATACTTATATAGTCCGATTACCCTATTTTTTATCGGGTTTCTTCGGCGGCCGGCCCATAGGGGTCT
>JAISBS010000002.1 GCA_031266075.1 Treponema sp. | reverse complement strand
ACCAGGGGAAAGTATACTGGAAACTACACGAGGGAAGTATCAACGGGGAAAAGTTCAAGGAGTTTGTCGAACGGCTGGTATGGGGGAAGAAGCGGAAAGTATTTTTGGTATTAGACAATACGAAGACGCATCACAGCAAGATACTGAACGAGTGGGTAGAGAGAAATAAAAAGAGGGTAGCATTATTTTATCTGCCGCCGTACAGTCCTGATTTGAATCCCGATGAACATGTGAATGCGGATGTAAAATACGGGGTAGGTTCCCGGACGCCGAAGAGGACGAAAGAAGGTTTGAGGGCCGCGACGGAAGAACACATGAACATGCTGCGTAAAAAGCCGAAACGGATTAAACGATATTTTCTTGATCCGGCGATAGCCTATGCCGCTGATGTCTGAATTACAATTGCCGGGCCAGTAAACAACTCTATTATTTAAACGATGGCTTGCCAATGGCGGATCAGGCATAAAACCAGTTGGAATTAACGATTTTCAAAAAGATGGGGAAAATGCCGTTTTAGACACATTGGACGCAGAAATGAAAGATTGGTGTTCCGGGCACTTGCATTATTCCCGCGATAAAGGACTGGATTTTGCCGGAAGATCTAATAGAGTTGTTCAGAAACGGTAGTTTCTGAACAACTCTATTGGTTAAAAACGAACGCTATTTTACTTTCTCTACGCAACGCCGTGCGGAAACATATCCCTGTTCGCCCGGAACCAAAGTAATTCTATAGTTCAGGCCTTCATAAAGAAAATCCAAATTCACATCGCCGCTGCCGAGGGAGCCGAGTTGTCCGCCAAATTCCAGCCCGGCAAATTTTTCCGTAAAGGCTGCCTGGAATTGATCGACAAGCATCCCATTCTCTTCGGCGGCCAATATTTCATTTGCCGCGGCAAGAAGCGTTATGGATGTTTCCGTTTCTTTTACCTCGCTAACACTGACACAAGACACCAGTCCGCCAACCATCACTGCTGCCAGGATCATTATAAACAGCCCTTTGTAATTTTTTTTTGCCATTTTATTCTCCTCTACTTTGGCAACAAAGTATTTTGTTATGCGTTTGATTTAACAGGCCCCTGGATTCAAAGAACCTATGGGCACGTTTCGCATAACGATCCTGCCGTATGCGGCGTTTTTCCGGCCCAAACAAGGGCTTTGCACAGCACGGGTCAGGATTTGTTTATTTTACTGGATTATGGCGTTTTTGTCAAATAAAATTTCCCCAAATTTTGCCCTGCGGTCGCATAACAGGGGAGTTGTCAAATAAATATGAATTCTTGATTTTTTTAGTTATAAATGGGAATCTCTGGAAACCCAACTGGGGTTTCCAGAGATTTTTCTAGCGCCGGGCCTGGGTCATCCGCACCTGGCTGTCGCCAAAGCCGTCAATGGATTTTACCAGGGCAAGCCAGTAGTTTGCCTCGTTTTCCGAAGTGTAGGGGCCGACCCTGACCCGGTACCAGACCTTGCCGTCCACTTCCCGGTTTTCGATGATCGACGTGATCCCCTTGGAAGAGAGGGTTTCTTTCACCCCTTCGGCCCGGACTTTGGCGGTAAAGGCCCCGGTCTGTACCCAGTAGTCGTTGTAGGTTTTTTCCGGGGCTGCCGCGGGCGGGGCTGCGGGCTTCGCCGGAGCCGCTGCGGGTTTCGCCGGGGCCGGGCGGTTTGCGGGAACGGCCTGCCGGGGGGCGCTTCTGCCCGCGGTTTCAGCCGGGGTGTCGGGCACCGCGGCGGCGCTGGGTTTGGGGACGTTGATCACCACTCTGGCGGCGCCCTCGGCGGGGTTCTCCGCCACAAGGTCGTCTTCGGCATTTTCACGGTTGATATAAAACTGATTTTCCTGAACCGCCGTCTGGGGCGGGGCCTGGATACCCTGAATCTCCCCGGCGTTCCGTATCATATCCGCCGCGTCCACCGTGGCGGGCTGGGTCTGGAGCGGTTCCTGTCCGGGCGTTATTCCCAAAGCGCCCGCCGGAATGGGCCGGGCCGCGGAAAGCGCCGTACCGGATTCCGGCGATCTGGGGGTAAAAATCAGGATGGCCGCGCTGATCACAATCGCCAAAAAAACGCCCACCGAAACCGCCACCAACAGTAGTTTTTTCTTTTCCATAATTACCGTATCCTCTCTCCGGACAGAATCTGATCAATCCGGGTTTCCAGTTTTTTTTGAAAGTGCCGGGAACCGGATAATAAACATCCCCGGTTATCTATGTTGTAAATATCGGCTTTTCCGCCTGAATATTGAGCGGTGAAATTCCTTTGGCTGTCAAACCGCTTCAACAGGGCAAGCCAGGGCAGGTGATCCCGTTTCCGGGCCCGCAGCAGCCGGGTGAGGAATGGGGCCCGTACCAGCAGGATAAAATCCAGCCGCCCAAAGGCCGAAGACCGGTGGAGCAGGGCGGCGTTGATCACGCAGGCGGCCTCCTGCCGCCCGGCGATCCACGTGTCGGTCAGACGGTTGGCTCCGGGGTGGACAATGGCTTCCAGCGCCGCCAGTTCTTCCGGCTTCCCGAAGACCTTTTCCCCCAGCCGCCGCCGGTCTATCGTCCCGCCGGGTTCCAGAATATCCCCGCCGAACCGGGCGATAATAGCCTCCCGTCCGGCCTCCACCGCCTGATACGCCAGCTTGTCCACATCCAGCACCGGGAGGCCCCGCTCCTCCAGCAGGCCGGCGACAAAATTTTTCCCCGCGCAGATGGTTCCGGTCAGGCCGATGATCCGGGGGGAGCGGCCAGGCGCTTTATTCATCATGGGTATGTATTATAATGTAACGGACGGCTCGTGTCCCATTAACTCATCGTAAAGCTCGCGGAGCCGTTTCCGCAGCCGGACTACGGCGTAGTGTTTGCGGGAAAGGAGGGTGTTTACCGGTACCTTGTTTATCCGTGAAATTTCCTTTACCGGAATGCCCAGCAGTTCCGTCTGTTCAAAAATGTACCGCTGTTCTTCGGGCAGTTCGGCCAGGGCCGCTTCAAGCTCCTCCCAGACCAGGGCCCGCAAATATTCGGTTTCCGGCGTTACTTCGGTATCAAACAGCAGGTCCGCAAAGTCCTGAAAAACCGTTTCCCCGGTTTCGGTGTATTCAACCGGATAGGGCTCCGTCTGCTTTTTGGATCGCCGGTTGATGATCATATTGCGGGCCACCCGGTAGAGCCAGGCGGCGGTCTGTTCCACCGGCGTTGCCAGGCTGTCCATCCGGGTAAACTGGTAGAATATTTCCTGAAGAATATCCTCCGCGTCTTCCAGGGTGGGAACCCGCGGAAGGATGAAATTTTCAAGACGGCGGCGATATTTGGCAAAAACGCCGGAGACGGCAGCGTGGGCTGCGGCGCCGGGAACGATTCCGGACGGCACGGTTCCGGGACGGACGATCCGGGACATTTTTCCCGCTACTCTTTTTTCTGGTCTTCTGAATCCGAACCGGGAGCGCCTTCGCCGCAGAAACCGCGATGACCGTGATGGAGCCCCTGGAACTTTGTTACAAATTCTTTCCGTTCCTCATCGTCCATATTGAGCCATTTGTCCCTGAACATATTTTTGCGCCCCCGGTGATGGCCGCCCACCCAGCCCAGCCCGCCGAAGAAGATTCGCGCCAGGATCAGGAGTCCCGCGGCCTCCCAAAAGTTTATGGCGGGCAGCCCCGCAATCCGGGGGAGCAGCGCGTTCCAGAGGAACATGACGGCGCAGCCAATGGCCGCAATAAAAGCCGCCGCCGCCGGGATGATAAAAATGTGATGCCATATTTTGCCGTGTCTTTTCATATTTACTCCTCTATATAAATAGACAGGTAAAGGATGAAAATATTTTAGGAAACCCCGGAAAATCCTGGCCGGGGCCCCTTCATGGCGGACGGTTGACCGGAGGGGCTAAGGAGAACCTCTGGAAACCCCGGTTGGGTTTTTAGAGGTTCCCTAATGAAAATCTCCCCAGCGTTTGCCGGTCTCTACGCTGACCCTCAGCGGCGCCCGGAGGTTCGCGGCGTTTTCCATCACTTCCTTGACCAGGGCGGCGGCGGCTTTCGCTTCACCTTTGGGACATTCCAGGATAAGTTCATCGTGGACTTGCAAAAGGAGCCGGGCGGGGCTGTTTTCGGCGGTCAGCCGTCTGTCCAGGTTCAGCATGGCGGTTTTTACAATGTCCGCGGCGGATCCCTGGATGGGGGTGTTCACCGCCACCCGTTCCGCGGCGGCCTTTTCAGTTTTGTTCCGGGAGTTGATCCCCGAAATCCGGCGGCGGCGGCCCAGGATTGTGGCGGCATAGCCCGTTTCTTCGGTTTTTTTGATGAGATTGCCGATAAAACGGCTTACCCCGGCATAGGTTTTGAAATACGCGTCGATAAAGGCTGCGGCTTCGGTTCGGCTGATCCCCAGTTCGTTGGCAAGGCGGAAGGCGCTCATGCCGTACATGACCCCGAAGTTAATGGTCTTGGCCATGCGCCGCTGTTCCGGGGCCACGTTTTTTTCGTCTATGCCGAAAATGAGGGCTGCGGTCCGGGCGTGGACATCCTTGTCTTCCCGGAACGCGGCGATCAGGTTTTCATCCTCCGACAGGTGGGCCAGCACTACCAGTTCGATCTGGCTGTAGTCCGCGGAAATAAGCACATTGCCCGGCCCGGCCACAAAAGCTTCCCGGATCCGGCGGCCCTCCTCGTCCCGGATGGGAATGTTCTGGAGATTGGGTTCCCGGCTGGAGAGGCGTCCCGTAGCAGTGCCGGTCTGGACAAAGTTGGTATGAAGCCGCCCTTGCCGGTCCGCCAGGTCGTTCAGGGCGTCCACATAGGTGGATTTGAGTTTCGACAGCGTCCGGTGCCGGAGGATCAGGGCGGGAACCGGGTCTTCCCGGGCCAGTTCCATCAGCACGTCCACATCGGTGGAGTAGCCGGTTTTGGTTTTTTTGCCGGGCCTGAGTTTCCGCTCGGTAAAAAGCACCTCCTGAAGCTGTTTGGTAGACCCCAGGTTGAATTCGTGGCCCACGAGCCGCCAGGTTTCCGCCTGAATCCCCTTGAGTTCCTGAAACATTTCCCGGCCATATTCCCGCAGGGAACGGGGCTCGATTTTTATGCCCTCCCCTTCCATCTCCGCCAGAATGGGGAGCAGGGGCATTTCAAGGTCCGTAAACAGCCTGAGGGATTCGGGCCTGGTCAGCCGGGCTTCCATGAACTGCTTTACCCGCAGGGTAAGGTCTGCGTCCTCGCCGGAATAGGCCACGGCGGTTTCCAGGGAAACGGCGTCAAAGGTTCTGCCCCTGGGAACAATGTCGTTATAGGCAATAGGGGTATAGTCAAAGTGATAGGCCGCCAGCGAGTCCAGGGAATAGTTGTTCCGCTCCGGGTCGTCCACCCAGGCGGCCACCATGGTGTCCCAGATCCGGCACTTCCACCGGGGAACGCCCCAGCCCCGGCTGACCTTGTAATCGTATTTGGCGTTATGGGCCGCAATGGTCATGGCGGGATCCAAAAGAAGGGGTTCCAGCAGGGCCCGGACTTTTTCGCCCTCCAGAAAAGGAACCGGCCCCGGCCCTTCCCAGCTTTGATGGGGGGCTACCGGCACATAGACCGCCTCTTTGGGCTTAAGGGCCAGGGAAACGCCGATGGGCCGGGCGTTCCAGGCGTCCAGGGAATCGGTTTCAAAATCCAGGGCCAAAAGCCCCTGTTTCCGGGCCGCCGCGAGCAGGGCCTCCAGTTCCGCCATATCCAGCAGGGGCCGGTAGGTCCCCGCGCCGAACAGGGCCGGATCCGGGGGCGCCAGACCGGGGCCGGCGCTGCCCCCGGAAGCCCTGTCTCCGCCGTCTCCCGCACCGGTTCTGTCCCCAAAGGCTTTGTCCCCCGCGCCGGCGTTCAGGCCGCCTGCCGGCCCCCCGGATTTGAGCGAGGGATCCAGAATCAGGGCGCTTTGCCGTATCCCCTCCCGGAGCAGCGTCTGGGCCCCTGCGGGGCGGTTCAGATTTTCTATGGAAAGTTCCTCAATGTCCTTTATGGGCAGGGGAACCGCGTATTCCAGCTTGATCAGGGATTTTGAAAAATACGCGCTTTCCTTCCCTTCGGCAAGCTTTTTCCCCACCGCTCCCTCAATGCCGGCGATATTTTCGTAGATGGCGTCCAGGGAGCCGTAGCGGGCCATAAGCTTAACCGCGGTTTTTTCGCCAATGCCCTTGACCCCCGGTACATTGTCGGAACTGTCCCCGGTAAGGGCCAGAAGGTCCAGCACTTTTTCCGGGCTGACTCCCCATTCGGCCTTGACCTCCGCGGGGCCCACTAGTTCCCAAGCGTGGCCCCCGATGTTCCCCCCGGCCTTTGCCAGGCCCTGGCCGCCGCTGTCTCCGGCCCCCGGAGCGTTCCCCAGGGACTTGGCGTTTTTCATGGGCCGCAGTTCAAAGGTTCCCTCGCCCACCAGTTGAAGGAGGTCTTTATCCGACGAAAGAATATAACACTGCCGTTTTTCCGCCCGGCATTTTTTGGCCAGGGTGGCGATAATGTCATCCGCCTCGTAGCCGTCAAGCCGCAGGCTGGGCACCCCCAGAGCGGCCAGGGCTTCCTCCACCAGGGGCACCTGTTCGTGCAGGTCATCCGGGGCCTTCTGCCGGGTGGCCTTGTACTCCGGGTACATCTTGTGCCGGAACGTGGGCGTCCGGGAATCAAAAACCGCCGCCAAACGCAAAGGCCGCCGAAGGCTGTCGGAGGCTGTCCCGTCGTTTTCCGCCGCCGGGGCCCCCTCGTCGATCAGGGCCACCAGAGTCCGGGCAAAGCCAAAAAGGGCGGAAACATTCCGGCCCGCGTTGTTCCGCAGCGGGCGGGACAGAAAGGCAAAATAGGAACGGTAGATAAGCCCGTAGGCGTCGATTAAATAAAGGGGGGGGAGTTTGGACATGGTTTGAGTATAGTCGAAAAGGGGAGAAGGGAGAAGCCGGACCGCCGTTTACCCGTTTACCGCGAAGCCCGGTAGGTTCCCAGGAAATGAAAATCGCGGGTTTTGGTTTTTAGTTCCGCGACCACCTGATCGAAGATGCCTTCTCCGGGGGGGATGCTTACATCAACGTAAAAAAGGTACTCCCAGGGCTTGCCCTGAATGGGCCGGGACTCCAGTTTGGAAAGGTTGATCCCCCGCTGGCTCATAATGCTCAGGCAGGCAAAAAGGCTCCCCGGCTCATCGGGCACGGAAAAGACCAGTGACGCCTTGTTGGGCTTGTCCGAGCCGAGGCTGGGGGGCGCCAGGGCGCGTCCGCCGTTTTCCCGGCGGGAGATAACCACAAAGCGGGTGTAATTCAAGGGGTTGGTTTCTATCCCTTCCCGCAGCACCGCAAGTCCCTGGGCCCGGGCGGCGGCTTCCCCGGCGATGGCGGCCACCTTGATCGCCCCCTCCTGAACGATGGAGGCCACCGCGGCGGCGGTGTTGTTGCAGGGCTCCAGAATCCAGCCGGGGTGCTTGTCGAGAAAGTCCCTGCACTGGGCAAAGGCCTGGGGGTGGCTGCGGATAATACGGATCGACTCAATATCGGCCCGGCTGTCGGCGATCAGGCAGTGGACAATCCGCAGTTTTAGTTCTCCCACAATGGCAATATCGGGGTAGCGCAAAAAAAGGTCGTAGTTTTCGTGAACCGATCCGGCCAGGCTGTTTTCCACCGGAATCACGCCCGCGGAAGCGGAGCCCTCCAGCACCGCGTCAAAAACCGCGGAAAAGCCGGAAACCTGAAGCCGCTCCGCCTCTTCCCCAAAAATCCGCATCAGGGCTTGTTCGGCATACGCGCCGCTTTCCCCGGAATAGGCCACCGGCAATTCCGCTATCCCCGCGCTGGAGGACAAAAGCGCCGGGGTCGATCCGGTTCCGCCCGCCGGAAGGCCGTGATGGGGCCGGGGGGTACGGAGCAGCTCTTTTCCCACCACCGGGGCCAGGGCCTCAATATCCCGCATAAGCTTTTCAAACTGTTCCGGGTACAGGGACTGGGGGCCGTCGGAAAGGGCCGTGTCGGGCCGGGGGTGAACCTCCACGGTCAGGCCGTCGGCCCCGGCGGCCACCGCGGCCAGCGCGGCCTGGCTCACCTTGTCCCGGATGCCCACCGCGTGGCTGGGGTCTACAATAACCGGCAAATGGGACAGGCCCTTGACCACGGGGATGGCGGAAATATCCAGCGTATTGCGGGTATAGGTTTCAAAGGTTCGGATTCCCCGCTCGCAGAGTACCACATCCTGGGTCCCCGCGGCCAAAAGGTATTCCGCCGAAAGAAGCCATTCCTCAATAGTCGCCGAGGGCCCCCGTTTGAGCAACACCGGCTTCCCCAGGGAGCCGACTTTTTTCAGCAGTTCAAAATTCTGCATATTCCGGGCCCCGATCTGGAACATATCGGTTAAATCCTTCATCTGAACCGCCAGCTCCGGGGAAACCACCTCGGTTACGATGGGCATACCGTTTTCTTCTCCCGCCAGCTTCATGTATTCAAGGCCCTCCATGCCCAGGCCCTGGAAGGCGTAGGGGCTGGTCCGGGGTTTGAACGCCCCTCCCCGGAGCATCACCGCCCCGGATTCCCGGACCCGGGCGGCGGTTTCCCGAATTTGTTCTTTGCTTTCCACCGCGCAGGGGCCGGCAATGACGGAAATCCGGGAGCCGCCGATTTTCACCCCCGGCAGGGAAGGGGTGGCCGCCACGGTAACAATGGTGTCTTCCTCGTGGGTCTCCCGGGAGGCCAGTTCGTAGGGTTTGGAGGTGGAGGCCACCCGCCCCACGCCGGGGAGAAGCCCCAGTTCCCGCAGGTCGATGACGGCTTTTCCCGTGGCGCCGAGGATCGTGTCATCCCCAAAGGACTGTTCGCGGACACTGAAGCCGCGATCCCGCAGGTAGATGCGAACCATTTCTTTGTCATGGATTGAAATGTCCCTGTTTAAGACCACGATCATGGGAAACCTCTATGTTGATTCGCAGTGGGGTCTAATACCCCGCTCTTTAGGGCGGTTAGAATTGGTAACACCAACAGAAAAATGGTAGTAGACCCCACAGTTAATAATTTCCTTGCAGAACGAACTTCGTGAACAATGCAACGCTTACAAGATACCTCGCCCTTCAGGACGAGGAGGTTCATTGTTTTGAACAAAATTTTCCCTATTATATACACGTTGGGGGTTCTTGGGCAAGCGGCGGGACAAAAAACCGGGCCGGGCCTCCGGCCTTCTGGCCGGAACGCCCTGACCCGGTGGAAATAGCCCGGCTAACCGAGAAAAATTTCCGACGGCGTCTCGATCCCTTTGGACCCGATAAAAGCCTGGGGCCCGGCCCGCCACATGGCCGGAACCTCGTAAAGTTCCCTGCCGGCGGCGTTGATCTGGCCGTTGATAAAATAAATGTAGGTAGCGTACTTTTTATCGATAAGGGTGATGTGGGCCAAAATCCAGTTTCGGATATACCGGACAAAGTTTTTTGGAGAGGCCGCCCGACTCCGGTCAAAATGCTCCGCCCGTTCAAGGGTCTCCCGGATAAATTCGTCATGCTGACGCTTGTGGGCGGCGCGGTCGGGATATTTAATTCGTTCCAGAAACTGCTCTTCCGTGGCGAAATGATATTTGATGTATCCGACAAGACCGTGGGCGGACAGCCTGAGCTGGGATTTCGTGTTTTCTTCCCCGTTGATACAGCCCAGATAAAAGCAGTTAATCAGCCGCAGAAGCTCTTTGTGTTGATCGTCTATCAGTTGAATTCCTACGGTATACCGGTTGTCCCATTCAACAATGTTGTTTTTTTCCATAAAAACCTCCTATGGCAAGAGACTGTTCCACACCTTCAGTTTCTGGAACAGCAATTTTTGGATTTTATGACTTCCGGAGGAACCGGCCATCTTTCGTAAAGAAGTCAATGAAGTTGTTTTTAGTTTAGCCGGGGGCCGGATCGCCTGCCAGAAGAATATTATAAATTGTGCGACAATATTACGGGGTTCTTTTTGCGGCGGCCCGGAAAAGGCGGTCGTTGATGGCGGAACCCAGTCCCTCCCCCCGAACCTGTTCCGCATAGATCCGGGCGCAGCCCAAAGCGTCCAGTTCGTGGAGCAGGCCGAACAGATTGGCCGCCGCTTCGGTCAGGTCTCCGGTTTCCGACAGCGTTCGAACAGGGGCCGGGCGTTTTTCTCCGGCTTCCGCCCCGGATCCCGGCCCGGCTTCCGGCGGAACGGCGGAACGGCCCGGCCCGGCGAGCCAGCGGTCCCGGGAGGCGGCGCCGAAAAAAAGGTAGGCCCCCGCGGGATCATAGGGCAGCGCGGCAAGCTCTTCGGGGGGGCAGAGCCGGAGCCCCGTCCGGGGGGCGTAGTGGCTGTCCAGTTGGCCCGGCGAGCGGGGATTCGGCGGCTCCGGGGCGCTTCCGGCGGAAGCAGGGCCGGGGGCCACCGGGCCGATGAGGGCTTCAATTTCCTCTTTTGGCAGGCCGCCGGGCCTGAGGATCCGGGGCGGGCCGCCGCTCAGATCCAGCACCGTGGATTCCAGGCCCACCCGGGCAGGGCCGCCATCCAGAATAATGTCCACCCGTTCCCCCAACTGCTCGCGGACGTGTCCGGCCCGGGTGGGGCTCAGGTAGCCGAAAGGGTTGGCGCTGGGGGCGGCCACTGCGGTTCCGGACAGGCGGATCAGTTTTTGGGCCGCCGGATGATCGGGAAAGCGGACCGCCACGGTGGGAAGGCCGCTGGTGGCCAGATCCGGCAGTTCCCGCCGTTTGGGGAGGATCAGGGTCAGGGGGCCCGGCCAGAAACGGCGGGTTAAAAGGCGGGCCATTTCCCGGGCCGCCGGAGACAGCAGGGAAAGGTCGCCCACCTCGTCCAGTGTTTCCGGCGCGGCGATGTGGATAATCAGCGGATCAAAGCGGGGCCGGTTTTTGGCCGCAAAAATTTTCACCAGCGCCGCGGGGTTAAAGGCGGCGCCCCCCAGCCCGTAGACCGTTTCGGTAGGGAAGGCTACCAGCCCCCCGGCGGCAAGCAGGGCGGCGGCGGTTTTGATATTTTCGTCCGTGGCGGGAAGCAGACGCATGGCTACATCCAGCGGCGCCGCTTGAAGAATATCAGCATCCCCAGCGCGATAAGGGTCATAAGACCCCAGGCCGCCGGGTACGCCCAGGAGATTTCCAGTTCCGGCATAAACCGGAAGTTCATGCCGTAAACCCCCACGATAAAGGTCAGGGGAATAAATATGGTCGAAATAATCGTCAGCACCTTCATCACCTTGTTCATCCGGTTAGAGACCGCCGAAAGGTTCACTTCCATCACCCCCGCCATCAGTTCCCGGTAGGTTTCCACTGTTTCGGCGGCCTGAACCGTATGGTCGTAGAGGTCTTTGAGAAAGGGCTCCAGTTCTTCGCCCATCCATGGGGAATCCAGATGCATCAAAAAGGAAAGGCTTTCCCGGAGGGGCCAGACCGCCCGCCTGACCCGGAGCAGGTCCTGTTTGAACTTTTGAATATCCTGAATCAGGGTTTCGTCCTTTTCATCAATAGCCCGGTCTTCAAATTCCTCAATCCCCGAACCCAGGCTGTCCAGCACCGTAAAATATTTGTCCACCACTGCATCGATCAGGAGATAGGCAAGATAATCCGCGCCCATCCGCCGGATCCGCCCGGCGTTGTTGAGAATCCGCTTGCGGATGCCGTCAAAATAATCCCCCGGTCTCTCCTGAAAGGTGATCACCGTATCCATGGTCAGCACTATGCTGATCTGTTCAAGTTCAAGGCCCGCCGAGGGACAAACCGCTTTCAGGGTAATAAAAAGATAATCGTCAAATTCTTCAATCTTGGGGCGCTGGCCGGGATCCAGAATATCCTCCACCGTCAGGGGGTGGACACGGAAAAATTCCGCCAGCGACTGAACCAGCGCGGGCCGATCCGGACTTTCCACGTTTATCCAGGTGATCCCCGCCGAATTCCGGTACGAAAGCAGCTCGTCCAGCGTGTCCGCCTTTTTCATCCATGCGCCTATGGGATCGTATCCGATTATAGAAAGGTTCATAAATTAACGATACTATTTGACCAGGTATGATTCAATACGTGCTTTTTGACCTCGACAATACCCTGTATTCGGCCCGCTACGGCCTTGAAGACAATGTAAGCCGCCGGATCCGTTCTTTTCTGGCGGAATTCCTGGGGGTCTCCCCGGAAGAAGCCTGGCGGCAGCGGTCGGAACGGCTCCGAGAATTCGGAACCACCCTGGAATGGATTACCACGGAAAAGGGATTTACCGATATTGAACGGTACTTTGCCTTTGTTCACCCCGAAGACGAGGCGGATTCCCTGCCCCCCGATCCGGCGCTCCGGGCCTTTCTGGAACGCCTGCCCCAGCCCAAAGCGATACTGACCAATTCGCCCGGAGAACACGCGAACCGGATCATCGGCAGGCTGGGCATTTCCGGCCTTTTTACCCATATATTTGATATCCGGGGCAACAACCTCAAGGGAAAACCCAATCCCGGCGCCTACCTCCGCCCCTTTGAAATCATGGGCGCCGCTCCCGGCGAAGTCCTTTTTGTAGACGACAGCCCCTCCTATGTGGACGGATGCCGCGCCCTGGGGGGCCGGGGGGTTCTGCTGGATGAATACAACGCCTGGCCCGCGTATCCGGGGCCGAGGATCCGCAGGCTCGGCGAACTGGAAGGGATCATTGGGGGATCTGAACCGGATTCAAAACCCGCCTGAGCGAAGTTCCGGTTTAATGAACCAGCCGGCCAGATTGCCGGAAGCCGTAGAGGTTCTCGACAAAGCCGGCAAATTGTATGAAAATGGAAATATGAAACATTTGCCCGTCCTGTTCATGACGATCCTTCAGGTCCTCGTGTTTTCCTGTGTTTCGAATTCTCCGTCCGCCGCCGGGCCGGGGGAAAAATCGCAGGGTATTTCGGAACAGGCCATGCGCCTGACCAGTTCCGCGGTCTTTGAAGTGCTGGTCGAAAAGGCAAAAGACGACCCCACGGTGTATGAAAAGGAACTGAATTGGGATGTGGTTCCCTACGTGATTCGGACCGATGCCTATTATTCCATCGGAACCGCTTTTGCCATCTCCGAAACGGAACTGGTTACCGCCTTCCACGTGATAGACCTGGGCGAGCGCAGCATAGTCTATGACCGCTACTATGTCCGGGATTCCCAGGGCAAGGTCTTTGAAGTTGACCAAATTACCGGCGGTTCCAAGGAGCAGGATTTCCTCATCTTTACCGTAAAGGGCCGGACTTTTTCCGAGTACTTCCGGCTGGAAAAAAATTTCCAGACCGGGAATTCGGTCTATAGCATCGGGAACGCGCTGGGAGAAGGCATCGTCATCCGGAACGGCCTTGTCCTCGGCACGGTGCCGGAGGAAGAATCGGGCCGCTGGAACCTCCTTAAATCCTCCGCCGACGGCAACCCCGGCAATTCCGGGGGGCCCCTGGTGCTGCCCGATGGCCGGGCGGTGGGCCTGATTACCGCGTTGCGGGACAATATTCTCTATTCCGTCCCGGCGGAGCTTATCCTGAATTCCGACCGCCGCAGCCTCTCCTACCGGATAAAGCCGGTTTTTGGCCACCTTATTCTGTCGAACAAGCTGAACCGGATATTTGAAACCTCATCCCCGCTGCCGGGAAATTATCTGGCTGTTCAGGACCGCATAATAGCGGCCTATAAAGAATACTACGACAGTGCCATGACCCAGCTTTTCGAGGAGGCCCCCGAATACCTGGAGGGATCAAATTCCGCATATCTGCTGAATTCATCCCTTTCATCGGTTTTCCCCCAGCTTGATTTTGTAGACCCCAACGACAACAACTGGAAACTTTCAGGGCTCGAGATCAAAAATTACAACCTCCCCGACAACGGCCAGCTTATCCAGGCCGCGGTTTCCGGCTATGTCTTTTATAAAATCAACAAACCCGATTCATCCCCTCTGGAGAAAATAAACGCCGACCCCCGCTACATTCTGGATCTGATGCTGCAAAATGTGCGAACCGAACGAACCCTGTGGGGGAACGATAAATACCGCATCCTTTCTTTCGGCGATCCGTCCTCGGTCTCCTCATACACCGACGCCCTGGGCAGAACGTGGAACACCGCATGGTGGCTCATCGGCTACGAAAACCGGGTTATGATCATGTATATCCTTCCCCTGCCGAACGGCCCGGCGCTGATTGTAACTACCCAGTCCAGTTCGGAAAAAGATGAATACGAATGGGACGTGCGGAAAATTTGCGATCATCTCCATGTGGCCTATTCCGCAAAATTTGAAGGCTGGCAGGAATTTATCGCATCTCCATCCGGCGTCCCGGAATTTTTAAGCGACTTCCGGTTTGACTGGCAGCAGGAAACCCGGTCCCTGTCCCTCCGGTTCGACGGTATTACCATCAATGCGGACAACCAGGTTTTTGACTGGACCAATGCGTCGGAACTGTTCCTGGCCCCCAGTTGGTACAAGCCGGACGACTCCGTGGAATTCGGCATCCGCAAAATCATCTTTAACCGGGACCTCCGGGGCAAGGATTTTTTCACCATGTACCGGAACATCAGGCCGGATCCCAAACTGGGCGCAAAAAGCGCGGAGGTCTGGAACGATCTGGTAACGGCAAAATACCCCTTTGATGAAAAACCGGGCATCTCCGTCAAGGACAATACCGGTTCTATCGGAACCATTCTGCCCGTGGAAAACCCGAATCCCAATGTCCGCTATTCCCTGTACTTTTCCATGGAGAATCCCCAGGACGAAGAAAATTTAAGCCGCCGTTTCAGTGTCTTAAAAACAGGAATCCAGGTGCGGGAATAAACCGGAGCATGATGCGTATCGCCATCGCCCAGATTAATTCGACCATCGGCGATTTTTCCGGCAACCGGGAAAAAATTCTGGATTACACCCGGCAGGCCGCAGCGCAGAGGGCGGAGTTGGTTCTCTTTCCGGAACTGGCGGTCTGCGGCTACCCGCCCATGGATCTGCTGGATCAGGACCGGTTTGTGGAAATGAATATCAGAACCGTCCATATCCTTCAACGGGAACTGCCCCCGGAGATCGCGGTGGGGCTGGGTTTTGTAAACCGGAACCCCTGGGCCCAGGGCAAGTCCCTGGTGAACGAATACGGCGTTATTCTGGGGGGGGCGCTGGCTTTTGAGCAGGTTAAAACCCTGCTCCCCACCTACGACGTGTTTGACGAGGCCCGGAATTTTGAGCCCGCCCGGGAATGGCCGGTTTTTGAATTGAAGGGCTGGCGGATCGGCTTTGCCATCTGCGAGGATGTGTGGCGGGAAACCGGTGTTCCCGGTACCAGTTATGTTCGGGATCCGGTGCGGGAGCTTCTGGATCAGGGGATCAGCCTCCTCTGTGTACCCTCCGCTTCCCCCTATGTGGCGGGAAAGATGAAAGTCCGCCGGGCCCTGGCGGAACGGATTGCGATTCGGGGGAATATCCCCCTGGTCTATATCAACGCCGTGGGGGCCAACGATTCCATCCTCTTTGACGGTCGTTCCTTTGTGGTGTCCCCTTCGCCGGGGGCCGCCGGTTCCGCCGTGGCGGCAGATTACCCGATCCGGCTGATGGCCCGGTCCTTTGAGGAAGACCTCTGCATCTGGGATTCAACGGAAGCGCCGGGAAGGGCCGTAATGCCGCCCGTACCATCCGCGCCCCCGGCGGCGGGTTCTCCGGAAGACCCTTTCGGCGTGGGCCTGACCCGGCGGGAACTGGATGTGATGGAAGCGGGCTTGGTGATGGGTATTCGGGACTATATGAAAAAATGCGGCTTTGGCCGGGCCCACCTGGGGCTTTCCGGGGGGATCGATTCGGCCCTGGTTGCCTGGCTGGGGGTTCAGGCGGCGGGCAAAGACCGGATCGCCTGTTTCAGTATGCCGTCCCGGTTTTCCTCCCAGGGCTCCAAAGACGACGCTGCGGAACTGGCGGCGAATCTGGGCTGCCGTTACGAAGCTCTTCCCATCGAGCCGGTTTTTGACGCCTTCCTCGACACGCTGGCGGGGGTTTTTGAAAACCGGCCTTTTGACATTGCCGAAGAAAACCTCCAGGCCCGGATCCGGGGTTCCCTGCTTATGGCCTTTTCCAACAAATTCGATTCCATGCTCCTAACCACGGGGAACAAAAGCGAACTGGCTATGGGTTACTGCACCCTTTACGGCGACATGAACGGCGCGCTGGGGCCCATCGGCGATCTTTTCAAGACCGAGGTCTTCGCCCTCTGCAAACGGATCAACGAGCGGGCGGCGCTGGCCGGGGAAAAGCCCCCCATTCCCGAAGCGATTATCACCAAACCGCCGTCCGCGGAACTGCGGCCCAACCAGAAAGATCAGGACAGCCTGCCCCCCTACGAAACGCTGGATGAAATTCTGCGGCTTTACCTGTACCAAAACCTTTCGGCGGATGAAATCGTCAAACGGGGAGGGGACGGGGAACTGGCCGCGCGGATCATCAAAACCGTGGCCAGGGCGGAATTCAAGCGCCGCCAGGCCCCGCCGGTTCTCAAGGTTTCCCCCCGGGCCTTTGGCATGGGAAGACGTATGCCCATCGCCCGAACCGTATACGAAATATAGAAAATCGCGGGAAACTCCACCGGCCCTTTCAACGGTTCCCCATAGCCGCCATGCGTCCGGGGGCGGCGCTTTACGCCGTTTTTTCAGCGCCCCCCCTGATATTTAATTCCGCCAAATTTTTTATGCCCTCTTTTTCCATAAAGACTTTTAAACCGTCGATTGTCTCGATCATGGTTTGCGGGTGGGGAAAGGTGGCGGAACCAATCTGGATCGCCGACGCGCCGGCCATGAGAAATTCCAGCGCGTCTTCCGCGCCGGCGATACCCCCCATGCCGATGAGGGGAACCGCGGCGGCCCCCGGTTCCCGGAGGGCTCCGTAAAGTTCCCAGACCATGCGGAGGGCGATGGGCCGCACCGCAGGCCCCGAAAGGCCGGCGCTGACATTGGCAAATACCGGCCTCCGCCGCCTGATGTCTATGGCCATGGCCTTGAAGGTGTTGACCAGGGAAAGGGCGTCCGCGCCGGCTCTGACGCAGGCCCGGGCCACCGCGGCAAGATCGGGGGCATTGGGGGAAAGCTTGACCGCCAGGGGTTTGTCCGGCGCGGCCTTCCGCACCGGGCCTACCACCGAGACCGCCGCCTCCGGGTCAAGGCCAAAGGTCATGCCCCCGGCTTTGACATTGGGGCAGGATATGTTCAATTCGATCATGTCGATGGCTGCATCATTGAGGAGGGCGGCCCCTTCGGCGTATTCTTCCACGGTGGAGCCCGACAGATTGGCGATAACCACGGGGCCCAGTTCCCGGAGCCGGGGCAGCTCTTTTTCGATAAAGGCGGGGATGCCGGGATTTTCAAGGCCGATGGAATTCAACAGCCCTGCGGGGGTTTCGTGGATCCGTTGTCCCGTGTTCCCCGTCCGGGGGCGAAGGGTGAGCCCCTTGGTGCAGATTCCCCCCAGCCGGGACAGGTCGATAAGTTCCCCGTATTCCCGGCCATAGCCAAAGGTTCCCGATGCGGCGATAACCGGATTTTTGAAAACCACCCCCGCAATGACCTGCGAAAGATCCGGGGCGCCATCAGTGTTCAAAATAGACATCCTCCGCCGGAAAGACCGGGCCGTCAGCACAGCAGCGGCGGTTGCCATGCGCCGTTTGAACCGTGCAGCCCAGGCAGGCCCCCACGCCGCAGGCCATAGACCGTTCCAGGCTGACAAAGCAGGGAACCGCCGCCCACCGGCATTTTTCCGCCACGGCTTTGAGCATGGGTTCCGGGCCGCAGGCGCAGACGGCCCCGTATTCGGCGGGGTCGAAAAAATCCGGTATCCGGCCCTTTTGCCCCACCCCGCCGTCCTCTGTGGCAATAATGGTATTCCGGGCGTCCATACCTGCTCCCCGGACAAGGAGTTCCGCGGGGGAAGCCTGGCCCGGCTTTTGCCGGAACCACCGGTTGCCCAGGGAGGCGGCTTTGAAGCCCGCGTACAGGTCAAAGGGCCGGGACTGTTCCGCCAGTTCCACGGCAAAGACACGGAGGGGCGCGATGCCGATGCCGCCGCCTATCAGGGCAATGGCCTTTCCGCGGGGGGGGAGAAAATCGCCCCAGGCGTTTCCCAGGGGGCCGGTGAGTTCCGCCTGATTCCAGTGAGCCATATCCGCCAGTTCTTTGGTGCCCCGGCCCCGCAGGGCCACAAGAAAACAGACCTCACCGGATTTGCCCCGGAACCGTTTCCGGTTCTCCGGGGTGTCCGGGCCTGCGGGATTCCAAAGGGCGGCGCTGAGGGGCCGGCCCAAAAACACGCCGGAACGTTTCGGCCTGAGGAGAAAAAACTGGCCCCCCCGCGGCGGCGGCCCGGCCCAGGAAAAATCGAGCTGAACAATTTCCCTGCCGATCCAATTTTTCCGCAGAAGCCGTTCCGTGCGGGCTTTCATGCCCGGCTGTCCTTCCGGCTCCGGCTTTTCACCGCCGCCCGGATTGCGTTCCGCATATCCAGCGCCGCCGTCCGGGCCGCCTCCGCCGCAAAAGCATTGTCCGCCTCTTCCACCGCGCCGCCATCCGCCGAAACTTCGCCGTCTTTTAGCAGGGCCGCCGTCCATGCTTTGAGGATAGACCGGGCGGCATTCACTACCCCGCCGTTGCCGTTCCGCAGCAGCAGGGCCGCATCATCCGCCGCGCCGCCCTGGGCCCCATAGCCGGGGATGAGAAAAAAAAGACTTCCGTATCGTTCCCGTATATGCAGCGACTCTTCACATCCGGTACAGCCGGTTACCGCGCCAAATGAGCCATAGCCGCATTGACCGGAATGGATCACCGCCAGTTTCATCAGCCTGGCTCCCACCGCATCGTAGACCCGGTAATTGTGATGCCCGATTCCGGCGGCGTCAAGTTCCAGGCCCTGAAAATCCCGCATCCCCGTATTGCTGGTCCGCATCAGTACAAAGGCGCCCTTTCCTTTGCGGTCCGCATAGGAAAGCCAGGGTTCAAGCGAATCCATCCCCATATAGGGAGAGAGGGTTACAAAGTCCGCTTCAAACTCGCCTTCAAAATGCGCCCTGGCGTAACGGGCCGCCGTATCGGCAATATCCCCTCGTTTGATGTCGGCGATAATCAGCGCGTTCCGCTCGCGGATATACCGCAGGGTTTCGGCATAGGTTTTAAGGCCCGCAAGGCCCATGGCTTCATAATAGGCGATCTGTACTTTGAAGCAGGCGGCCAGATCTATCGTGGCGTCAACAATGGCCTTGTTGAAAGCCAGTACCGCCTCCGCGTCCGACGCCGCTCGCTGCCGTTCTCCGGGCGGTACATAATCCACCGCCGTATCCAGCCCCACGCAGACATGGCCCTTTTCCGCCACCGCGTCGTAGAGCTTATCCATGTTGCACACCGGTTTATTAGACACAGTTTCCTCCAAATACTATTCGGCCCCCATGAAGGGTCAAAAGAATTTTACCCCGGAATTCCCATCCCGCAAAGGGGGAATTTTTCCCCCGTGATTTAAACAGGGCCGGATCTACGGTTCCGGCGGCCCCGGTGTCCGCGGCAAAAAGATCCGCCCGTAGTCCTGGGGCTATGCGCCCCCTGGCTATGCGTCCCTGATCCGGGGGCCCGTTCCCGCCGAGGCCCAGAATCCGGGCCGGGGCGGCGCTCATCAGGGAAGAAAGACGGCGCAGATCCGGCAGGCCCGCCGAACCGGGGCGGCCAAAAACCAGCTCCGTCAGGCACACGGAAAAGGCGGTTTCCAGTCCCGTAAAGCCCGGCGCGCCCTTTTTCTTGTCCGCGGCGTGGTGGGGGGCGTGGTCGGTGGCAATGGCGTCGATAGTTCCGTCCCAAAGTGCTCCGATAAGCGCCCACCGGTCCGCCTCTTCCCGCAGCGGCGGATTTACCCGGCCCCGGCTTTCATCCCCCAGGGCGCGGGCATCCGCTTCGGTGCAGGCAATGTGGTGCGGCGTGGCCTCGCAGGTAAGGATGAAGGGTGAAGCCGCCGCTTTTTTCGCCCGGCTTATTGTCTCCACCGATTCCCTGGTAGACACATGGGCAATGTGGATATGGCAGCCTGCTTTTTCCCCCAGTTCTATGGCCCGGCGGACAGCGTTGTTCTCCTCGATGCGGCTCCACACCGCCCTCGATTCCCCCGCAGCCCTGGCCGCCGCCGCTTCCGGCCCGCCGGCATCGCAGTGGCAGGACACGGGGAGCCCCAGACGGCGGGCCTCGGTCATGGCGGCAAGGAAAAGCCTGTCATCGGCCACATCTTTGCCGTCTTCGGAAAACATTCGTACGGCAAGCGCGGAATTTTCAGGTGTCAGGGCGGTGATGCCGGAAAGTTCCCGGCCTTCCATGTTTTTGGTCAGGGACAATACGGGGTACAGGTCGATGAGGCCCAGGGTATCGCAGCGCTCCTTCAGGGCCAGCGCCTTTTCCAGGCTGTCAACAGGGGGGCTCGTATTGGCCATGCAGACCACCGTGCCGTAGCCCCCCGCCGCCGCCGCCAGGGACGCGGACTCCAAGACTTCTGAAGGAAGCCGGACTTCTGAAGGAAGTCGGGTCTCTTTCTCCGAAAAAACCGATTCCCGGAAATGGGCGTGCAGATCCACCAGTGCGGGCATGAGGATCGGAACATCGCTGGTGTTGCCGGACCCCAGGAGCCCGGGGCCGTTAATGAAAAGGCCCGCTTCCGGGCGCCCAGGATTCGGCAGTTTGTCAGTGAGGGCAAGGCCGGGACAATCCGCATCCAGGGGCAGCACGTCCTGAATAAGGCCGTCCTCTACCACCACCGAGCCCCGCATATCCGTGTGTTCATCAACAATGCGAAAATTATGTAATATGGTTTTCACTCTGGTTCATCAGAATACCGCAAAAGGCTGAAACAGACAATGGACTTGTCCGGTGCCTCGGTTGGGCGCCGGACAGCGGAAATCTACCGGAAATCCCTGGCCGATTTTATCTCGTCGCAATACTCGCAGCGGTAGGTCAACTGATCGGGATTTTCCAGGAGAAAAACATGGGGCACATATTTTTCCGTGGAGGTGATGCACCGGGGGTTTTTGCAGATCAACACGTCCTCCACCCGCTGGGGCAGTTTGAGTTTTATCTTTTCCGTGATGGTTTCGTTTTCGATGATGTTCACTGTGATGTTGGGGTCGATAAGGCCCAGAAGATCAAAGTTGATGGTGATAGTGTTGTCGATCTTGATAATGTCTTTCCGGCCCATCCGCCCGGAACTGGCGTTTACCACAAAGGCCACGTTGTAGGGGGACTTGTCCAGCCCCAGCCAGTTGAAAATCCTGATTCCCTGGCCCGCCTTGATATGATCGATGACGATTCCGTTTTTTATTTCATCTATATTTAACATGGGTTCCTCCTTCGCGCCATGCAAAACCGGATCATGCCGCCCCCAGCACCGATGAGAGCAGGGCCATCCGCACATACATACCGTATTTGGCCTGCCGGAAATAGGCGGCCCGGGGGTCTTCGTCCACCTCCACGGCGATCTCGTTGACCCGGGGCAAGGGGTGGAGGACGATAAGGTTTTTTTTCGCCAGTTCCATCTTTTCCCGGTTCAGCACATAGGTGTCTTTCAGACGGATATAGTCTTCTTCGTTAAAGAACCGCTCCCGCTGGACCCGGGTCATGTAGAGTACGTCCAGATCGGGCATGGCTCCTTCAAGGCTCGGGGTTTCAAGAAAATCGATTCCCTCTTTGGCCAGGAGCCGGGTGATGTATTCGGGGACCCGAAGCTCCGGGGGGGACACAAAAACCAGCCGGACTTTTTCGTACCGCGCCAGGGCCCTTGCCAGGGAATGGACGGTCCGGCCAAATTTCAGGTCGCCGCAGAAACCCACGGTGAGTCCCCGCACCGAATCCCCCAGTCCGGCCCCCGGATTCCCCCGAAGGCGCTTGATGGTGAGAAGATCCGTCAGGGTCTGGGTGGGGTGATGGTGGCCGCCGTCCCCGGCGTTGATCACCGGTACGGGGGAATACCGGGAGGCCAGAAGAGCGGCTCCTTCCTTGGGGTTCCGCATTACAATGGCGTCGGCATAACTGGCCGCCATCCGTACCGTATCGGCCAGGCTTTCCCCCTTGGCCGCGGAACTGGAACCTGGATCGGCAAAGCCCAGGAAGCTCCCCCCCAGCCGCAGCATGGCGGCCTCGAAACTCAGGCGGGTCCGGGTACTGGGCTCAAAAAACAGGGTCGCCAGCAGCTTCCCCCGGCAGCTTTCCCGGAGGTATGTTCCGTCCTCCTCGATCCGTTCCGCCAGGACGAACAGGCCGTCCATTTCTTCCACGCTGAAATTCAGCGGTTCAATCAGGGATCGTCCCTCGAGCATATTCCCTCCCCATGGCCGCGGGCCATTTGATTCGTAGCGAAGGGTACATACCCCGGTCCCTTGGGGCGTTATAAAGGGTATGTACCCTGAGTCTAATACCTTATGAGAACAACATACCTCGTCCCTTTAGGGCGAGGTTGTTGATTCGCAGTGGCGGCCTAATACCCAAGAGCCCGCTTGCGCGGGGAGGCTTTAGGGCGGTTAGAATTGGTAACACCAACAAAAATGGTCGTAGACCCCCACAGTTAATAATTTCCTTGCAGAACGAACCTCGTAAAACGATGCAACGCGATTATGGGAACCGCTCAAAACCCAGCCGGAGCTTCCCTTATGTCCAATGTTTCTCTTTTCATGTTTTTATTTTAAATTATCCGTTTCAAAAATTGGAATAGACGCAAGGAGGCGGGAAGAGTCCAGGGCTCTTCCAAGGGCTTTATATTCTTTTTTATTTATACGTCCTCCTTTTTTAAGCGCCGGAAAATAGTCATATATTCGCACATTATAGGTATATTCCGCGTTTTTAAACAATCCTCCTAAAGATTATGTTTTTTCATAATACATTCTTTTTAACGGCGCTTTACAGCAAGCATATCAAAAAAATTCCGTTCTGTCAATACGTACGTATGCCGCATACCGTATCGCCCATGAAGGGACAGACATATCGGGAAGGTGGCCCTTCAATATTTATTTTTGTAAATGGCTCCTCCCGGCCTCCAGAAGCGTTTTACTTGTCATCATGGGAATACACAATAATGTTACCACAATACCAGTTACGATAAGAAGAATATTTATTGAAACTATATCCGCGACAGGCCCAAAAACAACCATGCCCAGCGGCATCATGGTACTGGATGTCATGGTGAAAACCGAAAACACTCTGCCCATAAAAGCCGGTTCTACCGTGGTCTGTAATAATACCATTGACGGCGCATTCCAGAGCGGAAGCGATATTCCCAATATTGCCATAATAATAAGGTACAGTAAAAAATTAGGCACAAGTCCCAATCCGGCGGCTAATAAACCGCATAAACCGCAGGAAAGTGTCATGGTGTATATACGGTTTTTGAAGCCGCCCCATACGCCAATTAAAATGCCGCCGGCCATCATTCCGATTGAAAACGTAATTTCTATCGCGGAAAGCCGCCATACATCATTTCCGAAATTTCTCGTTACCTGAAGAGGCGTTAACAGCGCGGCGGGAGCAAAGAAAAAAAAGGAATATGGCGGAAAGAATTATCATTCTTAAAACATAACCGTGTTTCCGTATGTACTTCATTCCTTCTTTTAAATCATGAAAATATGCCGTACCTTTATGATCCGGCGTTTCCGGAACCGGTGTTTCTTTTTCCGGTGTTTTGACAAAAAACAATACGATGCTTATACCGATAAGGGCGGTAATTACATCGAGAAAAAACAGGGTTTCCAATGGGGCGAATGCCATCATCGCGCCGCTTATCGCGGGCGCTGTCAAGGTGATGAATGATTGTATGCTGCCTTGAAGGCCGTTTATTTTGGTTAATTGTTCCTGGGGAACAATATCGGGGATAAAGCTGCCTACTGCCGGCATCTGTACCCCTTGCCCCAATGAACGCATTACGGCGCAGAATAACAAAATTCCGATGCTGTCAACACCGGCCATAATGAAAACAGCCGCCAAAAGGCTGACCAGGGCTATCGCGCCGTCCGCTATGTTGATGATGTATTTCCGGTTAAATCTGTCCGCCCAAACCCCGGCAAAGGGCGAAATGAAAAACATGGGGAGAAATCCGGCAACGGTAAAAAGGGTCATCATCGATCCCGACTGGGTTTTAAGGGTTATATGCCAGGTAATAGCGTATTGTACGACCATTGTACCAAAGAGCGATAAAGCCTGTCCGGTTAAAAACAATGCGGTATTCTTTTTCCAGCCGATGTTCATACTAACGATTTATATCAGTACCTCGTATATAAATCCAGCCTTGCCAGCCGAAGTCCTGTAAAGCATACCTGGAAATATCCCAGGCGGCCCCTTCCGTAATCCGCTTGCCGTATTTCCCCTCTCTCAGGTAAGTCTAATCGTTCTTTCACCCGATATGGAAATAGTTTTGCCGCCTCATGACCTATTTAGAGTCTGTCCATAATGCGGACACATTATGGACTTGGTGCGTAAAATGCGGCTACTTTGAAATTCGCATTTTGCGCACCGGTTTGGTACAAAACGGGCGCAAATGCAATTTTCTTCATAGGGTACGAAAGCCTCTGAAAATTGAAGTTTTCAAAGGTTCCCATTAGGCTATTACGGATCAGCCGTTAATATCCACACCGGCTATTTTCTCTCCTCACGGTGCGGTGTATACTTTTTCCATGGACGGGGCCTTAGCCGGGAAACTTGAACGTGAAATCGCGGAACTTGAAGAGCTGCTTGTCCGCAAAAGGGCCGAACTTAAGCGCTTGAAAAATGAGCCGCCCGAATCCAAAACCCATGCGTCCCAATTCAGAGCAGTTATTCAGGACAGCGGAAATCATACTATTAATAATCTCTCCTCCCCGGAAGAAAAAATAGCCCTGTTCCGTTCCCTTTTTCGCGGCAGGGAGGATCTGTATGCCAAACGTTTTGAAAGCAAAAAAACCGGAAAAGCCGGGTATCAGCCGGTATGCAAAAACGAATGGATTGAGGGAATTTGCGGAAAGCTTAAAGCCCGCGGAATTAGCTGTGCTTCCTGTTCCAACCGGGCATTTGAACCGGTAACCGGCGAAGTCATCAGAAACCATTTGGCTGGTTCAACGCCCAACAACCGCGGCGCGGCGGCGCCTTTTGTGATGGGCATATATCCCCTGCTGCAAAACGAAACCTGTTATCTGCTGGCGCTTGACTTTGACAAACAGTCCTGGCAGGAGGATGTCAAAGCCTTCTTTGAAACCTGTGGGGCCGAAGGAATTCCCGCCGCCGTTGAACGATCCCGTTCCGGTAACGGGGCCCATGTTTGGATTTTCTTTGCCCAGCCTGTCCCGGCGTCAAAGGCGCGGAAACTCGGTTCTTTCCTGATGACCTGTACCCTTGACCGGCGGCCTGAAATCGGCCTCGACTCATTCGACCGTTTCTTCCCGAATCAAGACACTCTGCCCAGGGGCGGCTTCGGCAACCTTATCGCCCTGCCGCTCCAGAAAGCGGCCCGCGCCCAAAATCACAGCCTGTTCCTCGATCCCGGTATGACTCCCTATCCCGACCAGTGGCAATACATCGCTTCCATACAGCGGGTAACGGAAGACCAGGTTGACGCAGTCATACAAAACGCCCTCCGGCGGAACGAACTGCTGCCGGTGCGCTTCAATCCCTTTGAGGCCGAAGAAGAAGAGAAACCCTGGCAGCGAAAAATAGAAACACTGCCGCTTATAACGGAACCCTTGCCGCAAACGGTAGAAGTGGTCTTAGCGGATCAGGTCTACATTAACCACTCGGGGCTGCCGCCCATACTCCGCAACCGCATACTCTGGCTGGCTTCTTTTTCAAATCCCGAATTCTACCGCGCCCAGGCCATGAGGCTTCCGACCTGGAACAAACCCCGCATCCTCTACTGTTACGAATTCTTCCCCGGCTATATTGCCCTGCCGGTGGGCTGCCTTGAGGGCTTAAAACAAATTCTCGATTTTTATCATATCACCCCGCAAATACAGGACAAGCAAAACCACGGAACATCTATAGCGGTAAGTTTCCGGGGTGAATTATACGCCGAACAAAAAGAGGCGGCTGAGGCAGTGGCCTCCTCTCCGATGGGAATACTCTCCGCCTCCACCGCCTTCGGGAAAACCGTCATCGCCCTGTGGCTTATAGCCCGGCGGGGCGTCAACACCCTCATCCTGGTACACCGGAAACAACTGATGGATCAGTGGCTCCAGCGGATACAACGGTTTCTCACGATTCCCAGGGAAGAGATCGGCTGTTTCAGCGGAACAAAGAAAAAGCGATTCGGAAAGATCGATATTGCGGTCATGCAGAGTCTGGGCAGGAAGGACGGGATACCCGAGTGGGTTAGAGATTACGGTCAGATTATTGTGGACGAATGTCATCATATATCGGCGGTCTCTTTTGAAAGCGTTATCCGGAAATGTCCCGCCTATTACCGGCTGGGTCTTTCCGCGACCATAACCCGCAAGG
>JAISBS010000107.1 GCA_031266075.1 Treponema sp. | reverse complement strand
TCGGTGTATTCGGCCAGCGATATTGCCCGGGAAGAATTTCCCGATCTGGACCTGACCATCCGGGGGGCCATTTCTATAGGCCGCCGCCTCCAGGACCCGCTGGCGGAACTGGTGAAGATCGATCCCAAATCCATCGGGGTGGGCCTCTACCAGCACGACGTGAATCAGAAAAAATTGTCCGATACGCTGGACGAAGTGGTTTCCTCGGTGGTAAACAACGTGGGGGTAAACCTTAACACCGCCAGCGCGTCCCTCCTGAAATATGTGTCGGGGATCAACAGTTCCCTGGCGAAAAAGATCGTGAAATACCGGGAAGAAAAAGGGCGGATCGCCAGCCGGGAAGAACTGACCACCGTGCCCGGCATGGGGCCCAAAAGCTACGAACAATGCGCCGGGTTCCTCAAGATCCCCGAAAGTTCCAACCCCCTGGATAACACCTGGGTCCACCCGGAAAATTACGGCGTAGCCCGGGAGATCCGGGAGACCATCACCGTCACCGGAAACCTTTCATCCGCCGCCCTGTCGGAACTAAAAGAAAAACACGGCGTGGGGGACGCCACCATCACGGACATTGTGGAGGAATTAAAAAAGCCCAACCGGGACCCCCGGGACAGTTACCCCAAGCCCATTATGCAGAAGGGGGTGGTAACGTTTGAGGATCTCCGCGAGGGGATGAAAATTACCGGGAAGATCAAAAACGTGGTGGACTTCGGCGCCTTTGTAGACCTGGGGATCAAGGAGACCGCCTTGATCCACATCTCGGAGATGAGCGATCATTTTGTCAAAGACCCCCTGGAAGCGGTAAAGGTGGGGGACGTGCTGGAATTCAAAATCATCAGCCTGGACATGGACCGGCGGCGGATCGGTTTATCGCGGAAAAGCGAAGCCCTGCGGCCCGACAGGGCCGCACCGCCCGACAGGGCCGCACCGCCCGACAGGGCCGCACCGCCCAACAGGGCCGCACCGCCCGAGGCGGATGGATCAAAGCCGGAGCGGGGCGGACACCATGAAAAAGAAAAACGGAAGACGGCGGTACCGGTAAAACCAGACCGGACGCGGGCCGGGGAATTCAAGCCCTCCCGTCCGACAGCTTCCTCCCCGTCCGGTTTCAGGCAGTTCCGGAACTCCGATGACGACGGCACCATGTACAACCCCTTCGCGGAGGCGCTGAAAAAAATGCAGGAGAAAAAGTAAGCCCGTGAACAAGCGGGCCCTGTTATGTGAACCCGCGCGGTCCTGCCGGACACCGCCGCCGCGGCAGAACCGCGGGAGATGAAACCTTCAACATGGATCAAACCCTGCAGACCGGCCTGTCAAACCTCAAATCCTCCAGCCCGGATATCGAAAAATTATTCAGCCCCCGCGAAACCGTCATCGCGGCGCTTCTTGAAAAGTATATCGCCGAGATAGAACGCTTCAACCCCGCCTATGGCCTGGTGGGGGCAAAGAACCGGCGGGAACTGGTGGTAAAACATATCCTGGACAGCCTGGCCCCCCTGGGGATCATACACCGGCTGATAAGCTCCTTTCCCCCGCCCCGCGCAATTGCCGACGCCGGGTCGGGGGCGGGGCTGCCGGGGATTCCCCTGGCCATATGCCTTCAGGATGTGTCCGTTACCCTTATCGAGCGGATGGGGCGGCGGACGGGTTTTTTGCGGAATACCCTGGCGGTTCTGGGCCTTTCCCATGTAACGGTGGAAGAAACGGAAATGGAAAAGGCGGCGGCGGGGCAGTACCACCTGGTTACCTTCCGGGCTTTTAGGCCCCTGGAGCCCCGGATTCTTGCGGGCCTCTTCCGGCTCTGTACCGGCGGGGGGGTCCTGGCGGCCTATAAGGGCCGGCGGGAAAAAATCGAGGAGGAAATGGCGGCCGCGGGAAAAGCGGCGGGCCCCTGGGAGGCCCTCCCCTGCCCGGTTCCCTTTCTTGAGGAAGCGCGGCATCTTCTCATGATAAAACCGCCTGTGGTATAATCAATAGAGTTGTTCAGAAACTTCAGTTTCTGAACAACAACCACTAAAAAACAGCAAAATGCGGAGCATTTTGCATAGACTTGTTCGATAACCAACCGGGTTATTGAACAAGTCCAATTTCATAAATAAGGAGCAGCCATGAACTATTCGGGATTTGAGGCTTATGAGAAATCTCTACACAAAACCGGCGGTGCGGATCCGGTAACGGTTTTTATGGCAAAGGACGGGGAAAAAGCCGTCATCATCGCCGAATACGGCGCCGGGAAAAATCCCGGCTTTACCGGAACGGATCTGGGGAACGGGAAAATCAAGGCCCCGCTGACCCATGAAAACGCGGTAACCCTGCGCCGGCTTTTTCCCTTTACCGCGCCGGCCCGGGTTCTGCGGAAAGACCGGAGTTTCGGCCTGGGAGACCGCCTGGGAATCGCCGCGCCGGGGCATATCAAACTGTTTGAAGCCTATGACGCCTACCCGGTTTTTGCCCAGCAGTCCATCCGGGAACTCAACCTTACCGGCCGGACCTACGAGGATGTTCTTGATGTCGTAACCTTCGCGGTCTTCCGGGAGGATTTTCAAAAAGGGTTCGGCGCCGACGGGGATCATTTAAAAACCGTCAAAGATGTGGAATACGCCCTTTCCCTGGGTTTCAGCATGATCACCCTGGACTGTTCGGATCATATTAAAACCGGGGTAACCGTGGAAAACGCCCCGCCCCTTCCCGCCAAATACGCGGATAAATTCCTGGGGAAAAATTTCGATATCGGCGAAGGGGCCGTCCTTTCGTTTACCGAAGGGGACCTGAAACGGATAGCCGCCGTCTACGGGGAAGCCATCAATTTCGCGGCGGACATGTACCGGCGGTTTCTCGCGGACGGTACCTATCAAGCGGACTTTGAGATTTCCATTGACGAGACCGCTACCCCCACTACGCCGCTGGAACATTTTTTTGTCGCCCGGGAACTTACCGACGCGGGGGTTTCCTTCGCCACGATGGCCCCCCGGTTCTGCGGGGAATTCCAGAAAGGGATCGATTATATCGGCGACCTCTCTCAATTTGATAAAGAAATCAAAATCCACGCCATTATCGCCCGGCACTTCGGGTATAAACTCAGCATCCACTCGGGTTCCGACAAGTTCAGCGTGTTCCCCAGCATAGGCCGGGAAACGCGCGGCGTCTTCCACGTCAAAACCGCGGGGACCAACTGGCTGGAGGCCATGCGCGTGGCCGCCACCGCCGATCCGGGGCTCTACCGGGAAGTCCACGCCTATGCCCTCTCCGCCTTTGACGAGGCCAGAAAATATTACCATGTGACCACGAACCTGAGCAAAATTCCCCCGCTGGATACGCTCAAGGACGATGAGCTTCCCGGACTCTTTCACAACAACGATGCCCGACAGCTTATCCATATTACCTACGGCCTCATCCTGAATAAAAAAAATCCCGACGGCTCTTTTGCGTTTAAAGACCGTTTATACAAACTCTGGACGGATCATGCGGATGCGTATGCCGGCGCCCTGGTAAACCACATCGGAAAACATCTGGATCTTCTGGGGGTAAAAAAGATCGCGGAAGGCAGATAAAAAAGAAACCGGCAAAGCATGGCGCAAAAGGGGGCGTGATGGACAAGCAATTTTTCGAAACGGCGATGAAAAGTTTTATCAGCGCCGCGCCGGGTAATGCGGTTCAAAAGGAAGCTGCCCTGCGGCCGGATCTGGAAGGGATGCGGATCTTTGATGAGCCCCTTTTTGGGTATGCCGGCGCGGAAGACCCCTATTTTTTGGATCTGAAAAAACCCGGCGTTATCGGCGATCATTTTGTCCTGCCCGGATCATGGCTGGCGGGGGCAAAGACCGTGATCTCTCTCTTCCTCCCCTTTACCAAACAAGTCAAGGACGCCAACCGGGCAAACATGGACTGGCCCGCCGACGAATGGCTCCACGCCCGGATAGAGGGGCAGGAATTCCAGCATGTGATCTGCCGGTATGGGGCGGACCGGCTGGAACAGGCGGGTTTTGCCGCCGCGGCGCCCATGATAGATCCCCGTTTTTTTTCCCGGACGACCCCCCCTCGGGCAGACGAAAAAGGGCCGGCCTTCTTTACCAGCAACTGGTCCGAACGCCATGTGGCCTACGCCTGCGGTCTGGGAACCTTCGGCCTTTCAAAGGGGCTCATTACCCGCCGGGGCATGGCCGGACGTCTCATCAGCCTGATTACCCAGGCCCGGTTTGAGCCGGACACCCGGCCCTACACGGGCGTATATGAATATTGCACCCGCTGCGGAAAGTGCGCCCGGAACTGCCCCGCCAAGGCCATCTCCCTGGAAACAGGGAAAAGCCACCCCGTCTGTTCTGCCTTTTTGGAAGCCACCCGGGAAAAACACCGGCCCCGCTACGGCTGCGGCAAATGCCAGGTCGGGGTTCCCTGCGAAAACGGCATCCCCGCCGGTTCAGCATCCGGGCGGCAATGATCCGCCGCGCCACAGCCGCGAACCGAAGGTTCGCGTTGCCGGACAAGTCCATTCAAACAGCGGGCTGCGGCCTTTTAAATCTCAAAACCATCCACGATTTTTGAGATCGATTCGATTGCCGCCTCGTTGGTCAGGGCCAGGCGGGAAATTTCCTGGGCCCCGGCGTTTACGGTTTGTATGCCCTCCGCCATTTGGGAAACGCTGCCGGCTATTTCCCGGGCCTGGTTTTGCAGGGCGCCGATCTCCCGCAGCATAGATCCGTTGCCTTCGCTCATTTCTTTGGAACCGGTGCTGACCTGGGCGGTCACATCGTTCATTACCTTGAGGGCCTCCATAACCTGCCCGGCTCCTTCCTTTTGTTCCCGGATAGCGTTATCCACTTCCTGCACCAGCTTTCCCGTTTCGTTTACCCGGACGGCGACCTGGGCAAAAGACTCCTCCGAAGCTTTGGCGCTTTTTACGATATGGCTGATGGTTTCCACGATCTGTTTCAGCTCAACGCTGATCTTCTGGGACTCCCGGGATGAATTTTCCGCCAGCTTCCGGATTTCGTCGGCCACCACGGAAAACCCTTTCCCCGCCTCTCCGGCGTGGGCCGCCTCAATAGCGGCGTTCATGGCCAGGAGGTTGGTCTGGGCGGCGATGGTGGCGATGATCCGGTTCGCCTCCTGTAAAGCCTGGGACTGTTCCACAATCTCGTTGATCTTGATCCCGCTTTCCTGCTGTATCGCGCCCCCCGCCGTGGCCGCGTCGCCCACGGTTTTAAACTGAACCGTCATTTTTTCCGTCAGCCCGCCGATGGAGGTGATGTTCCCCACCATTTCCTCCACCGCCGCGGAAGCCTGGCTCATGCTGGCCGCCTGGGTACTTATGGAGTTATCCAGGGATTCAATGTTTTTGGCAATCTGATGCACCGCCGCGGAGGACTCCGTCACGCTGTGCATCTGCTCGTCGGTTTTTGCCCGGATCTGTTCCGCCGTTTCGGAAATACGGGTCAGGGACGAGGCCATGCCGGCGGCGTTTTCCTCAAGCTTGCGGCCCGATACGGCAAGCTCCCCCTGGCCCTTCTGGACATCCCGCATCCCGGCGCCCATATTTTCACAAAACACATTCACCATGCCCGCGATAGTACCCACCTCATCCACAGAACAAATGGAAATCCGCCGGGTCAGATCTTTTTTGGCGGAAGATAAATTTTCAAGCTGGGCAATCACCGAATCAAACAGGCTGGAGGTACTTTTTTTCAGCGTCAGGGCCAGGGCGAATATGATCACCGCATAAAAGGCGAGAAAGACCGCCATGCCCCCCCAGTCCGCCCCGTCCATACCGGACAGGTTCCCCCCCGCCCGGAAAACGATCAGCAGGGTAACGGAAAAAATATAGACGACCGAAATAAGGGCCACCGCCAGGGGGATGATCAGCATTTTGACGCTCTGCCGCCCCTCCCGCAGATCCCGGGGATAACCGGCAAGATTGTTGGCGATCAGGGTTTTTGATACCAGCCGGTCGGTCAGCACATACACAAAAGTCCCCGCCAAAAGCCCCAGGGATAAACATACCAGGTACAGGGCGGTCCCCATGCCGGGGGGGATCCCTATGGCCGGGCCCTGAACAAAAAGCCCCGCCAAAAGGGCGTTTTCCAATACTGAAAGCAGGGCTATCATCTTGAGCGGAACCACGCCGATTTTTTTCAAAGCCGCGGCGTAGGCCGCTCCCTCAACCTGAAAATTGGCGGCGTCAAAAAGCCGGGCGTTCATCCCCATCAGCAGGGTGGCCAGGACAATATAGCCCAGCCCGGGAAGCCCGATCCGCAGCAGCGCCGCGGACGAGGCCGGGGATTCCCGGAACAAAAACAACAGGACCGCGACAACAATCACATTGATCATATTACCGGCGCAAAGAATAATTAAAAAATCGCGTTTTTTATCCACCACATACTCCAAACAATAAAATGACCGCGAACCCGTTCGGAAACCCGGCAGATTCTCCCTTCATCGTTTTAACGACAGCTGCAAAACGTATTGGTAAACGCTCCGCATTGAAATTTGTTTCAGTATATACGATTATTTTTCGAAAAACAACCGGCGGCCATTGATACCGGCGATCATTGAACAGACCCGGAGGGGGGGCTGTTTCCCCACGGCCTCCCGAACCGGGGCATAATGCGTCCGCCCCCCCTGCGCTCCAAAGCCTCCGGCTTTTCCGCCCACCCCCCCCTCTCGAGGCTGATTTG
>JAISBS010000110.1 GCA_031266075.1 Treponema sp. | reverse complement strand
AAAGCCCGTTCTGTCCGGGTAAGCCTAACCTTGTATTGTTTTCCTCTCATTGTCTTTCCCCTCCTGTTGAGAATATTTGTTTTTATTATAGGTACTTTGGAAGAATCAGTCTACTAGGCAAACCGGAGCCCGAGCCGCCTACTGGCCCGGTAAGGCCTACAGGACAAAAAAGCGTAAACAGCCGGAACGTTATGTGAAGTTACGGCGTACTCCATTATTTTTTATTTAATTAAACATTAGCTCTATTCCTTTTGGCCATCCGCTTTTAGTATATTTTATTATTATTTCCATATATCCATAATATTCATCATTTGTTATACTTAATACCATTGTGAATCCTTTCATCTTTTCTTTATATCCAAAAGCACCTTGACATCCATAAACTAAATCTGAAAAATTTATTACATCTATCCAAAAATCATCTTTTTTTATTCTTTTGTCTAATTTCATCCATTCGAAAATTTTTTTTATTGATTTATCTTTATATTTTTCAATATCTTTCAAAATTGTTTTTGCTAATTCCATATAAAATGGTTCAGCATTATTTTTATCTCCCTGAATGTATATTCTCAAATTGGGTTTATAATTTAATGTCTTTATTGATTCTTCTATGTCTTTATTTTTTGGTACATTTTGAAGGTGCTTATAAACATTTATTTCCCATCTCATTTTTTCTGTATCAAATTCCATTGGTAAATCCATTAAATTAATCATAATTGGTTTCCCTTTCTACAATTTTAATCCATTTTACTTTTATTTTTTTATTTTGTCTAGTAATTTTTTCAATGATTTTTATTTTTCCAACTAATTTAGCCGCAATTTCGCATAACGTTCTGGCTGTATCGAAGCCGCTTATGCGGCATTAAGGGGTTTGGGCGGCCCGAATAAGGGCTTTGCGTAGCAAAGACCAGGGCCGGCAAAATGTGGCGAAGGTTTTACGTGGGAATGAGCGTAGCGATTGACCTAGCAAAACCGCAGCCCGAGCCACCTACTGGCCCGAAGGCCTGCAGGAAAAAAAGCGTAAACAATCCTGTTATACGCCGCTTGTCCGTACTCCATTTTTTAGTAATTTATTTTTCCTCAATTTTAATTTCTTTACACACAATTATTATTTCACCATAACCAAAGCCAAATTCCGCCCTAAATTCCAATGTTTTCTCTTTTTTGTTTTTTACATATATTTCGTAAGTAATTAAATCCGTATAACCGTCATTTTCAGCTATTTGCTTAATTCTATATTTTTTTATTTTCAGAAAATGCAATATAAATTTTCTGTTTTCTCCCAACAGTGTTATGGTCATATTTGATGTGTCAGTTTCAAAATTATGATCAAATTCGATCTTTTCTATTCGGCTGTCATGTAAACTTTTTTCCCATAAGCCATGCCTTTCTGGATCACTTATAAAATCGTACAACTCCATCGATATATAATTTTTTATACTATTAAGATATTTTATATAATCACCAAAATTGCCATCATTAAAAGACTTATTAAATTTCATTTATTTCCTCCATTTTTTAGTTAATCATAATTTTTTATTTATGTCAATTAATTTTTGTTGTATATTTTACTCAAATTTTAGGGCAAATGGCACATAACGTTCCGGCTGTATCGAAGCCGTTTATGCGGCATTAAGGTGTTTGGGCGGCCCGGATAAGGGCTTTGCGTAGCAAAGACCAGGGCCGAAAAAATGTGGGTGGAAGTTTGGAAGCCGCTTGCACAGCAATTAAAAGTGGGAAGGAGCGTAGCGGAATGACCTAGGCGAACGGAAGCCCGAGCCGCCTACTGGCCCGGTAAGGCCTGCAGGACAAAAAGCGTAAACAGTCCTGTTATGTGTCGTTGGGCGTACTAATAAATTTTCATTTATTTATTCGCTTTTTAAATTATGTTAGATGATTAATCATTATTAATATTTTTTCTTTTGGTACATAAACATAAAAATCTATATCGCGACGGCCTTCACTATAGAAATAGCAATAATAATTCCCTTCTTCATTTAGTATCATCTCAATATATTTTTTATATATTTTATATTCATGGTTTTTTTCATCATAGAACGGTGAAATTACAAATCGATTAATATATGCATTATCATCATAATTATTTATTGGGGTTACTTTCCATGGTTCTATATTCCATTCATTCCTAAAACTATTATTCATTGGATAATTTTTTTCTATTAGATCAAAATTTTTATTGATATATTCAGAATAATCATTTGGTAATTCAAATACTGTAAATGAATATCCATCACCTAAAAATAAAGTTCTTGGAGAATTGTAATCATATAAATATTTTTTTAAATAAATGCCTTCTCCAAAAATAGCATTTGTTTGTATCTTCGTCCACGTCATTGTCCTACATGAAAATAACGATAATATCATAAGAGCAAAAAGTATATTTTTCATTATTATTCTCCTAATAAAAATTATATTTTAAGTTTTTTTCTTTGTCAATAATTTTACAGAAATATTTAGCCCAATGTCGCATTACTTCAGTTTTCAGCGGTTTCTTAAATGGGTCCCTGTGGCCGCCCCGTTCTCCGGCACCGGGAACAGCCCAGTATATGGACATGAGAACGGTCAGGACGTTCAAAAATCCGGGCTACCAGCGTTTCGTCCCCCCGGAGCCGGGCTCCGCAAACCGGACAGATCCGGGGCCGGTCCTCCTCCAGGCACCAGGCGCAGCCTTTGATATGCATCAGCCGGTCTTTGCCGTTAAAGGACGGATAGGCCATGGATCTGACCAGTTCCCCCTTCTCCAGCCGGGCGGAACAGACCGGGCAGGTTTGGGGATTCCCGGGAACCCCCGTTTCTCTGGGCCCTCTTTCCCGCCGCCGGCGCCGGGGGTAAGCGGAATGGATATGCCCCAGGGGGGCGAAAAAAAGGGTGTGTCCGAACCAGAGCAGCGCGATCCCTATCAACACAAAAAGCAAGACTTGAAAAAAAGACCCCATCTTCTCCGTCCGGTAGCCGGGTTGTATCCGGCTGGTTATACTTAAATGGTGGCAACCCTGTATATTATCGGCACGCCCATCGGAAATTTGGGGGATATCAGCTTCCGGGCCGCGGAACTCCTCAAAACCGCCGATCTGGTGGCCTGCGAGGACACCCGCCGAACCGTAAAACTCCTCAATCATTTGGGGATTCAGGTAAAACTGCTCTCCTGCCGGGCCCAGAATGAAGAATTTGCCTCGGAAAAAGTGATCCGGGCCCTGGACGAAGGCAAAACCGTGGCCTATGCCAGCGACGCGGGCACCCCGGCCCTGAGCGACCCTGGCGCGGTACTGGCCCGGCTGGCCGTGGAGGCGGGCCATGCGGTCATCCCTGTCCCCGGCCCCTCGGCCTTCGCCGCCCTGGTCAGCGTTGCCGGGGGCCTGGACAAAACCGTGGTTTTTGAGGGCTTTTTGTCCCCCAAACCAGGCCGCCGTCGTTCCCGGCTCCGGGAGCTTCTGACCATGGAGGCGGCCTTCGTCCTCTATGAATCGCCCTTCAGAATCCTCAAGCTTTTGGCGGATCTTGCCGAATTTGATGGGGAACGGTATATATGTGTAGGCCGGGAAATGACCAAGGTTCACGAGGAATACCTCCGGGGCCCGGCGGCGGAAATTTTCGCCGAATTTGCGAAAAAAGAGGAGCAAATTGGGGAATTTTCCGTCTATGTATCTGGAAAGAAAACCAATAAGCGTGTAAACTGAGAGTGTTCCAGAACCCGGTTGGTGCGGACCAGGGGTCTGATGAAACAAGCTCCTGAAAAAGCGGTCAAACGAGACTAAAGTCCGGCCCGCTTTTCGTAAGTCCAGGGTTGCTGTTCCAAAAACTGAAGTGTTGGAACAGCCTCAACTATTCGTGGATTTATGCCGATAATGGGGGTAGGTAGGATATGAGTATGACAATCGACAGGATAGGCCCTCCGGATCCCATCCAGCCGGGGAAAAAGCCCGGACGGAACGATGTGGTGCGGGAACGCGGCCAGGCCGATTCCATCAGCCTTTCCTCCGAGGCAATGGAGAAAAGCGGACTGTACCACACTATCGAAGTGGTCTCCGCCGCCCCGGATCTGCGGATGGACCGGATAGCGGAACTGAAGGCAAAGATCAATGATCCTGAGTATCTCAACGACATGGTTATCAACGCCACGGCGGATAAAATAATCGAGTCCTTCGGACTCTAGGCTCTCCGGTTTATGGGGCCCGCGCCTGAACAGGCGGAACCAAAGAACATTCCGGCGGGATGTTCCGGCAGTTCCGCCTTTTTTTTCATGAGCGAAGACCCCTAAGCCCCTGGCCGGGTTTTCGGAGTTCCCTGAAATCTGCGGGCATCCTGCAGGTTGAACCCTATGGAGCAGGCTTATGGATATTTCTTTCAGACTGGATCCCGAAGTGCTGATCGGGCAGGATGTTATCAACCGGGTGGGGGCCTTCTGTTCCCGCAGCGGCAGCCGGGTTTTGATCACCACCGAACAGGTGCTGTACGAAGGCCGGAGCATTGAGCGGCTCACCGGAATTTTGGAAGAAGCCGGGGTGGAGGCCATTATTTTTGACGAAATTCCCGCCCAGGCCACGGCTGATGTGGCCGAAGCCGCCGCGTCCCTGGCACGGGGGGCCCGGTGTTCCGCCATTGTCGGTTTTGGGGGCCTGAAAACCCAGGCCATTGCCCGGCTGTCGGCGATCCTGGCATCTTCCAATTTGCCGGTTTTTGAACTGCTCGATGGCCGGGAAGCCGAAGGGGACTTCCTCCCCTATATCGCGGTTCCCACTACCGGGCGGGATCCCTTCCTGTTTTCAGACTATTTTATCGCCGTAGACCCCCGCGACCGGTCAGTAAAACTGGTAAAATCCCCGGCGCGACTCTGCGCCGCAGCCTTTATTGACGGCAACCTTTCCGAATCCCTGTCCGGCGCCTTTGCCGCCACTACCGCCTTTGACGGGTTCTGCGTGGCCGTGGAAGCCTATTGCTCCTCCCGGGCCAGCTTCTTCTCCGATGCCCTGCTGGAACAGGCGGTGGCTATTTATTCCCGGATGATGGAGTCCTACCTGGACAACCAGATCTTCGACATGGTGGGAAATTCTACCAACGCGGGTTTTTTGATAGCCCTGGGAGCCGCAATCAGCGCCCCCGGCATCGGTACGGCCCTGTCCTACGCCATCAACGGGCGCTTCCCGGTGGCCAAGTCATGGTGTTCCACGGTTATCCTGCCCTATATTCTGGAACGGCTGGTCAGCGCCCGGCCCGAAAAGATCGCCAAAGTAGCCGCTCTTATGGGAGAGCCGGTGGAAGGGGCTTCGGTGGCGGATTCGGCCAATATGGCGGTGGATACCATCCGCCGCCGCATGGGGGCCCTGAAAACCCCTGCCCGGCTCAAGGAATTCAACCTGTCCCTGGACAAACTGGTCTCCGTGGCCGAAGCGGCCCGGAATCTTGAATTTGTCGCCTATTCCCCCTGGACGGTTTCCGCGGAAGACTCCTTCGACATTCTAAAACAGGCGTTTTAGTTTACCTTCTTTCCCGTCGTTTTCCCGCCCGGCTTTCCCCCGTTTCCCCCGGCCAGGGCGTCCAACAGCCCGTCCATCCGGTAGCCGGAGACTTTCTCCGCCCGGCTCAGGGCCGCGGCCAGTTCCGCCACAAGCGCCGCCCGTTCCTGCCGAAAAAGGGATGGAGCCCCGGTTCCGGCGCCTTCCCCGGCGGCCTTTGTTTTTCCGGCCCGTGCTTTGACAGGTTTTTTTCCGCCGCCGTATTCTTCAAAGGCCGCATCGCTTTCCAGCAGGAAAAACAGGGAACCATAGAACAGCGCGGCCTCAAAACCTTCCTTGTTGAACCAGGCGGCATCGTCAAAAAAATTGATCCCCAGCAGGGCGCGGAAGTCTTCGGCCTCGTAGTTTTCTTCGATTATTGCGGCTGCCAAAAGGCCGGGTTTGGCGGGACTTCCGGTTTCGCAGGGCTTCCGGTCTTCAGGAACCGTTCGGGAAAGGACGGCCTTCATCAGCGCGGTAAGCCGCCGCCCTTCGTCTTCGGGAACCCCCAGCTTCCGGTACTGTTCCCGGAGTTTCCGGTCCAACGACCAGTGGTCAAAACCCAGCCGGGCGGCCTCCGTGCCGGAAGCCCCCCTGCCGATGATGGATCGGAGCAGGGCGAGGATGCCGTAGCCCAGAGCTGCGGCGATCACGCAGGGCCGGTCCCGCATTTCCGCGGCAAAGCCGGCAAGGTAAGGTTCCGCGGGACTTTTTTTCCCGCCGGAGCCGGCGGCGGCCTTTGTCCCAGCCAGTCCTTCGGCGCCCGGCGCCCCGGCGACGACCGGCGCTCCGGCGACGGATTCCACAGGGCCTGAATAGGCCGCAATGTCCAGCAGGGCGGCAAGAAAGGCCCCCCACTCATCCACAATCCGTTCAGGCGGCAGAGCGGGTCCCCGGCCTGCCGAAACAAAGGGGTCGTAGCGGCCTTCGGCCCCGCCGATAAAGCGCCCCGCGGTTTCGATAAAGGCCCGGACCGGTTCCCGCTGGGACGCGATAAAGGCTTCGGCGGCAGCGGTTCCGGTCCGGGTAAAAAAGCCGTGAATGGCGGCAACGGTTTCGGGCTTCACCAGCCCGGCAAGGCGGTAGTAAAGTTCCCCCAGGCAAAGATCCTGAATCGCCGCATCGGGATCGGGAACTCCCCGGCCATTGAGTTCGTGGTTCAGTTTTGCCCAGCGGCCGCCGGGGCCGTCCTCCATCTCGTAAATGTCGAGGAACACCTGGGCCTCGTATCCCTTGAGGTACACATACAGGCCCTTTTCGCTTATTTCCCGGGAAGACCGGATATACCAGAGGCCGGAACGCTGTTCCCGGAGCAGGGTGAAATACCGGCCCTCCCCGTGGATCGAAAGGGCCTCGCTCAAGGTATCCTGGCGGTAGCCCCCGTCCTCCTGCGGTATGGCCGGGGAACTACGGTGAATCCACCCTGAAGTTTCGGAATACGAGTTGTTGTAAAAAATCAGGGCCCGGTCGTCCCAGTGGCGGTTGGAGTAGGCGAAGACGTGTTCGTTCACCGAACCATCCGCAGTAAAAAGGTCGTAGAGCCGGAACGCGGCGCTGCCGGAAAACAGGGCCCGCCGTTTCACCAGGGGGAAAATTTCCCGCTCGTGGCGTTCCACCAGGTACTGATCCGGCTTTTCGTCCCGGTAGGAACGGCGGTACTCCATGCCGTATTTTTCCTCAAAGCCCTCAATCTGGCCGTGGCCGAACATGGGCAGCCCCGGCATGGTAACCAGGAGCGTGCAGACGCCGAAGTATTTGTCCCCCTTGCCGAACTGGGCCACCGCGGTTTCCTCATCGGGGTTGTTCATAAAATTGACAAACCGTTTGAGGATTTCGGGATCAAATTCCAGGGTGTTTTTGATGGTGGCCCGGTATTTGGCGTTGTCTTCGTTTTTCAGCATATTCATAAAGGCCGAATTGTAAACCCGGTGCATTCCCAGGGTCCGGACAAAGTAGCCTTCCATCATCCAGAAGGCTTCCGCCAGAAGCAGAGTATTGGGGGCCTCCGCGGCGCAGCGATCCACCACCTCCCGCCAGAATTCGTGGGGAATCCGGCGGTTAAATTCATCGTTGGAAAGGCCGTGTTCCGCCCGGCTGGCAATGTCCCCGCCCCGGCCCGGTTCGGGATACCAGAGCCGCTGAATGTGCCGTTTGGCCAGGGTCATGGCCGCGTCAAAGCGAACGATGGAAAACTGTTTGCAGACCCCCACAATGGTCTGAATCACCGCCTCCCGGGCTTCGGGGTTGAGGAAGTCGATCTGGGCCGTATCGTTCCAGGGCATGGAGGTGCCGTCGTTGCCGTGGTAAATGTAGCGGACTTCCCCGGTCCGGTTGTCGATCCGCTTGAAGACCACCGCCGCGTCGGTACGGGTGAAATAATGTTCCTCGATCTGGACGCTTACATCGTCCCGGCCCGAAAGGTTGCCGCAGGTGTAGTTGTAGCCAGGGAAGGGCGGGTATGAAAGCTGGAGGAAACGCTCCGGGTGTTCCATAATCCAGCGGCTGTCTATGCCCGTGTGGTTGGGAACCATGTCGGAACCCAGCCGGATGCCCCGGCGGAAGCACCGTTCCCGGAGGTCGGCAAGGGCTCCCCAGCCCCCCAGTTCCCCGGCAATGTCGTAATCGTAGAGGCTGTAGGCGCTGGCCGCAGCCTCAGGGTTGCCGGTCCATTGTTTAATGGTCCGGGATGCGTTACTCCGCTCCCAGAGCCCGATGAGCCAAAGGCCGGTAAAGCCCCGCCGGGCCAGCTCGTCCAGTTCCTCATCAGGAATCTGATCCAGCCGGGTGATCTCCCGGCCATGTTTTTGGGAAAGCTGGAACAGCCAGACCAGGGTACTTTTCGCCATCAGCACCGTCCGGGGCATCCATTCCTGATCGGGGCTGAACCGCTCGTATTCGTCCAGGCCGCCGTAGCTCAGAGCCTCCATGGGGCCGGGGCCGAAAAAGCGGGGCTTTTCCTCCTCGTGGATCACGTCCAGGCTGATGAGGATCCGGGACATGAACCGGGCGATTAAAAGCCCCCAGTGTTTGCGCATATACTCAAGCTGGCCCAGCAGGGATTCCGGGGCGGCCAGGGCCGGAGCGCGGAGCATATCCCAAAGGCTCTGTCCGCCGGGGCCGAAGGGGGGAAGCTCCGCAAAATGGGTCTTGAGTTCCTCAATGGCCTGGGGGTACACCGTTTGTTCCGATAAATCCCCATCGTCAAAAAGGAATTTGAAGGGGCTGAACGCGGGGTTCAGGTTCGCCAGCGAAAGGAGCATGGTCTCTTCCAGCGAGAGGGCCCGGCAGCTTTCCCCCTCATCGCTGCTCCCGAGGTAGGCTTCGATACTGGATTCCCCGGCGTACACGGGCCGGGGGGGGAACTGGCCGTTAAAAACCGTCAGCAGGGCGGCGGTTTTCCCGTCCCCCAAACTGGATTCCAGCCGCCCCAACGCCGTGTCAAAGGCGTCGGGCTGAATCTGTTCCCGGTAGAGGGCTACCACATAGTGGAGGATTTCGTCGATAAGCCCCATGGCGTACAAATGCCCCGCCCGGATAAACCGCTCCGGGTGGGCGGGATCAACTTTGGCGTTGAACTTTGCCGCCAGTTCCCGGCACTGCCGGAGGTCCGGCAGCACCACATTCCCCCGGAGGGAAAAGAGGGGGGCCGCCAGGCCGTATTCCTCCCGGACCTCCCGGCGGATGTGGAATTCCATGAGAGACCGGCGGGAAGCAGCCCAGGTTTTTTGAACCCGGTGATCCGCGGATTTTTCAAAAACCGCAAGGCGGATGACCAGTTTTTCCATTCGTTATCCTTAAATAAACCGTTTTTTACTCGCAATTTGTTGCACTTCGCGCATAAAATCTCCAAAAAACGCCGATTGGGCGATTTTTTACCGTACAAAATGCTACAGGCTCCCAGGGAACCTCTGAAAGCCCAACCGGAGTTTTCTATTATAATGGCAAACGAAGGAGAGGTAAACAGCCCGGCGTCCCTGCCACTGGCCGGGGCCAACCGGGTTTTGGAACAATTCTATCGTTATTTTTCCTGTCCACCGACAGATTTTTCGGGAAAAAAATCCGATGCCCCGCTCTTCAGGGCGGGGTAATTCATTCCGATACTAGTATCGAGGAGAACTCCATGGTACCAACAAAAACCTGTTTATTGGCCGTGTGTATCCCACTGATCGCCCTTTCCCCTCTCTGGGCGGGAGACGCCGCTTCTTTTGTGGATCTGGGCTTTTCTCCGGACGGCAGAATATATATGTTCGCCCAATATGGGGTGCAATCCAACACCTTGCGGCCCTGGGCGGATTTATTTGTGGTCGATGTGCCCCGGAACAATTTTGTCAGCGGAGGCCGGATATCCTACACTCACGACAGCCCGGTACTGGCGGGGCAGGACGGATCGGGGGCCCTGTACCGGATCATCGCCCGGAATGCGTCCATGGCGGAACAGCACGGGGTTACATTTCTCCGGCAGGGCCAGCCCCTGTATATCGCGCTGGATAACGATCCCCCCCCCTCGGGGGAGCGCATCGAATTCCGGGACTTTGAATCGGGGAATTCTTTCCAGGCCAGTTTGGTCCCCTACCTGGAGGGCTCCGGGGATAGCCTGAAATCTTCGTTTTATATCAATCTGGAAAGAACCGGCCCCGGAGGGGCGAAAAAATCCTATACCGTGGGAACGCCGGGAATTAAACGGCCCCTGATCACCGCATACCGGATCAAAAAGGTGATGATCGCCCCCCACGACGGTTCGATCATTTTTGTCATCGAAATGAAACGGCAGGTTCAGAACGGCTACGACATCCGGTATATGATAGAAGCCGCCCGCCTGTAGCCCCCCCACTGTCAACAAGTTAAGGATTCATGTTTCTTAATGTGAGTTCGGCGAAAAAAAAGTCCGCGAATTACGCGAATGAACGCGAATATTGTTTCTTCATTCGCGAAAATTAGCGTCCATTCGCGGACCCCTCTTTTAACTTGTTGACAGTGGTCGCCTCGTCCCCATAGGGCCTGAACGCCTGGCTCACCCGCCGCCCGTCTTCGGTTAAAAAACGCAGATACAGATACGGTTCGGGCCGCAGCCGTTCCCAGAGCCCGTCCTTTTGCAGTTCCACCGCCATCTGAATACATTCCTCCCGGTTCAGGAGCCGCCGCTGCTGGGCAAAGAGGTAGCGGCCCGCCGGAAGTTCCCGCCCCGGCCCCTCCTCCTGCGCCCTGCCGGAAAAAACCAGCGGGCCCAGAAAAAGCGCTGTGTCCGGCTCGATGCTGAGTCCCTGGACCGGGTCAATTTCGAACAGAAAAAGCGTTTCCCCGCCGGCCAGTTCCGCCGCAGCCGGTTCAAAGGCGCGGAGGCTCCGGTCTTCGACGTAGACCAGCGGGGCCAGGAGTTCCAGTTTCAAAGGCGCGGCTCCATGATTTTTGAGGATAAATCAAAAAAAAATGAAAGAAAAGGGGTGTTTTTTAAAGCGCCCTGCAAACTGGGGCCTATATAGAGACGGAGGTTTTTATGAACAACAATTTTCTTCATGGAGTACGAAAACGGCTGAAGACTGAAGTTTTCAGCCGTTCCCTTGTGGGCTGTTTTCCGGGATTTGCCGTCCCCTGTCTGGCGGCCCTGCTGCTCTGTTTCGCCGGCTCCTGCTCCACCGGGGAGGCTGCGGGGCAGATTCTGGGGATGTCCAGCGCCGGGCCCCCGGTGCTGCTGGAGTACAAAGTTCCCGGCCCCGCGGAAATCGAGTTCCGGTTTTCCCTGCCCGTGAAAGTACTGTCCCTGAACCTGAGCCCCGATCCGGGGGTGGCGTCGGTGGAGGAAGGCGCCGAGGTGCGGGTACACCTGGTCGAAGCGGGGCCCGGCGGGGAGCGGATCACGGCGGACCTGCTGGTGGAGGATGAAGCGGGAAACACCCTGAATGTGCTGGTTCCCCTGCGGACCCGGAACACCCGGCTCCCGCCGCTGCTTATCACTGAAATGCGGACGGAAGTCAGAAAACCCCAGGGAGAATACGTGGAATTCAAGACCCTGGCGGCGGGAAACCTGGGGGCTCTGCGGCTCTTTATCGCCAGCAATCCCAAAAATCCCCTGATCTACGAATTTCCCCCCGTGGAGGTGGCGGCGGGGGAGTACATCCTTATCCATCTGCGGAATTACGAGGCGGAAACGGCGGATGAAACGGGAACAAACCTGAATCTTTCAGGCGGTACGGATGCGGTGGCCGGAGTCCGGGATTTCTGGGCCGCCGGGACAGAGGAACGGTTCCGCAAGACCGACATGGTGTATTTTCTGGATCAGGACGACCGGGTGATTGACGCGGTGGTGTTCAGCGAGACCGCCGGCTCCTGGTGGAACAAGGGCGCCCTGGCCGAAACGGCGGAATTTTTGTTCACCCAGGGAGCCTTTACTTCGCCGGGGGGCGGCGTCTGCGGCCCCACCGAAGCGGTACAGGACACGATCAAGTCCGCCATGACCAGCAGCATCGCGCGGGATGAAACCATGGCGGACTCCAACACCGCGGCGGACTGGTTCATCGCCCCTGCGAACCAACACACGCCGGGGAAGAAAAACAACCCCCGGCCCTAGCGGTTTGCCGCGCTTCGCGCATAAAGGCGCGAAAATCGCCGATTAGGCGCTTTTTTACCGTGCAAACCGCCACAGGCACCCATTTATCGTGGTTTTAGTGTCTTTTTTCATGGGAAAAAGACACTAAAATCCACAAGTGAAACAGGCTCCTAGACCACCGTCTTGATAAGGGCCTCAATATCATGTTTCGGGACGGCGCCGATCTTTTGCCCGGCGACGCCGCCGTTTTTGTAGAGCACCAGGGTCGGGATGGACACAATACCGTGTTTTTCCGCCAGATCGCCTTCTTCATCCACATTCACCTTGCCGATCTTTACGCGCCCCGCGTATTCTTCGGCAAGCTGGTCGATAAAAGGAGCGATGGTTTTGCACGGCCCGCACCACTCCGCCCAAAAATCAACCAGAACCGGAACCGGCGACTGGTTTACTTCGGATTCAAAATTGTCCTGGGTGATATTAATCCCCTTGCTCATGAATAACTCCTATATAAAGCGACGGCATCGCCGCTTATCTCCAACCGAATATTAACACGAAGTGTTAATGATAACTCCTCCTTAAAATATACTGAAAAGGGCGCGGCAGGGCAATGGATCCCGGAGCCCCGGCAATGCCGGCCGCGGCTTGACAAGTGTAAAAGCTTGACTACAATCATGAATCAGAGTGAGATAAAAAAGCATGACCCGGGCTGAAATACTTTCATTTGAAAGTATAGATTTGTTTAAAAACTTCAGTTTTTGAACAAATCCGCTTAAAAACAGCAAAAGCACGGAGCATTGAAACCCGCAGGGTTTCTTGCGGGACCTGTGAAATAGCCAACCGGGTTATTGAACAAATCCAGTGTCCTATGATGAATACTATAGATCCGGCAATCAGACAAAGAAGACTCAGGCTGTTGATAGTTTTTTTAACAATAATAATATTCTATCATCTTGTAACCATACCCGGTTTGATTATATATTCACCTAAAAAAATTGACGCACCGCCATTGTCAACCTTTTTATATTACAGGATACAAACAGGACACATACAATCCATTAATTCATTTATAGACAAAAGAACCTATAAATCTGTAAAACCATAAACCATCTTCTAAAGAAAAAAACAAAGTTTCTTTTTCCTTAAACGCAAGCTGGCGCTGTTTATAGTCAAGAACTGTGATAACACCATCATTTTTTAGCGCTTCATCTTCCTGTATACGGGTTCTTTCATATAAAAGAATATCTGAAAGCCTGTTTAATTGATCTTCAATATGTTGAATAATAAAAATATTTTTTTCTTTATTTTTTTGCTTTTCTATGCCAACCGCTCTAAGCAATTCATTCACGGTACTAGTCTCCTGATTGTATCGAAGCGTATTTCTATGGTTAGTGGGTGATAAAAACGATGATATATCAAGGGCGATCGTAAGAGACCAGTTGTTCAGTTTATTTTCCGTAAAGTTTTTTTCTTCTTCCCATGCTGTCCCCAGAGAATCTGTTGGTTTAACCGGTAATTTATACTGTGTGCCCCAAGCCACCCTTATAGTCGGTGAATTTAACTGTCTGTCAATAATTCGATTCATGTGCAAGTTTTCTCTTGCAAGATAAAGGCTTGTCTCTTCAAGGCTGCTTATTTGGTCCTTCTGCGTGTCCACAAATACACGCATAAAAACAGGATTATCCAGGGCTAAAACCGGTTCATCGTGAATGTTTTCTATAAGTGTTCCGGTTATCCGGTACAGTTCTCCCTGCGCTGTGGAACGGTTATTTTCAAGGGTAAACAATTCTTTTTCATATTCCCATTTTTCAGACCGGATTTTTTCATATTCCCGCAGGGATATACCGCCGGATGCGCGTAATTCCTGATATGCCTGAAGTAGTTCATCGTAAAAATCAATCGTATTTTTAACCTGAATAATAGTACGCTCGGTTTTCCGCAGAGTGATATATGATTGAACCGAAGAAAGTAATTTTGTTTTTATCGTAATGTTATAGTCATTTTTCGATAATGAATTTTGAATTAACGCCAGCCGGGAATATGGGTTTTTGAGACTATGAAGCCACCAGGGGTTTAAAGACTGCGATAAACCAACAGTAAATCCAAAATCCCGGGAAAACCCCCAATATTGTTTTTCAAATGTTGATGTTTCCAATAAATCCCGTGTAAACGAATATGAGCTGCCAAGATTTATAATTGAGCCGGTCGGTAACGGAACGGATAAATCCAGAGATGAAGCGTTATTTGACGCTGTGTTGTCGAACTCATCTTTCTCGTAGGGATACAATAAATTATTTGACAGTGTAAGGGACGGCTTCCACCATTGTAAGTAGCGGTATTTTGTGTCGATAAGGGAAAGTTGATATTGTTTTTCTGCGTCTATTACATATGTGAATACTTTTTGTTAAGATTGATTGTCCGAAAACCGGCAATTATATCCAGCGGACGATTCCAAATGCCCTCAAAATATCCTACTATTTCCTTGTTGTAGACGGAAACAAAATTTTCGTGAAGCCATGAATTGACGGTTGTCTCAAGACAGCTTGACGCATTAAACGCACCATCATAGAAAAACCATTCGTTTGCCGGGTCAAAAGTGGCTTTCATGATTAAATGATTGAGTGGCTGGGCAAAAGCTGCCGCTGGTTCCAAGGTAAAAATCATGTTTTCCTCTTCCCACATATATCAGAATGATACATTGTTTTGGTCTTCCTATTATTATTTATAACATGTCCAAATACTGGATCATTTATTATAATATGTCGAAATATTAGACAGCAAATCGATGTTTGTCAAGAAAAAAGTCCAAATTTTTTCAAAAAAATACAATTTGCCCTGATATGAAATATAATATGCCATCAAACGAATGAATATTGCCATAAAATCGTATAAATTTGTATCAAACTTTCCATAGTGATGTCCATGTTGTCCCATATTAAGAGACTGGATAACTTCTGCCGTGAGGTTCGTGTATTTGGATAAAAACTTTCTTTTTCTGAAACTCCCCAAAAATTAGACATTTTACTGGTATAAAAATTTCAGTTTTTAAACAAATCCGCTTAAAAACAGCAAAAATGCGGAGTATTGAAACCCGCAGAGTTTCTTGCGGGACTTGTGTCGGACTTTAGTCCGCGATAACCAACAACGAACCGGAGGTTCGAGTTATTAAACAAGTCCACTGACGACCTCTGGCTGTATCAATGCGTTGCTTTTTTTCTTTCTTCCCCCTGATGCCCCTGCGCGGCTTGCCTTTTTCTTCCCTGCCGTATATAATTGGCGGTTATGTCTATCGAGTTATTGGCCCCCGCGGGGTCGCCGGAGGCGCTGGACGCGGCGGTCGGGGAAGGGGCCGACGCGGTGTACCTGGGCCTGAAAAACTTTAACGCCCGGATGCGGAGCGCCAATTTTACCTATTCCCGGTTCGAGGGGGCCCTGCGGGCCCTGCGCCGGATGGGGAAAAAAATATACGTTACGGTGAATACGGTTTTTGAACAGCGGGAAGTGGACCGGATGTACCAGCTCCTCAAATACCTTGCGGGCCTGGGCCCCGACGGCCTTATCGTGCAGGACTTTGGCGTTGCCGCCATGGTTCGGGACTGTTTTCCCTCCCTGAAACTCCACGCCTCCACCCAGATGAACATTGCCTCCGCCAGGGGGGCCAACGCCCTTTCCCGCCGCGGGGTGTGCCGGGTGGTCCTGGCCAGAGAGCTTGCCCTGGAGGAGATTCAGGGCATCCGGGCCAACACCAACATGGAACTGGAAGTTTTTGTTCACGGGGCCCTCTGCGTTTCCGTTTCGGGGGTCTGCCTTTTTTCCAGCTACCGGGGGGGGAAATCCGCCAACCGGGGAATGTGTACCCAGGCCTGCCGCCGGCGCTACGGGAACGAAGACGAAGGGGGTTATTACTTCAGCCCCTCGGATCTCCAGCTTCTGGAAAAGGTTCCCGGCCTGGCCGCCGCGGGGGTGAATTCCTTCAAAATCGAAGGCCGGATGAAGAGCGCCGAATATGTGGGCGCCGTAACATCCGCCTATCGCCGGGTCATTGACGCGGTAAGCGAAGGGGGGGAGGAAAAAATCCGGGAAAGCATCCGGCAGGGGCGGGAAATCCTCAGGAACGATTTTGCCCGGGCCAAAACGTTTTTTTATTTTGACGGCCCCCCGGCAGCCCCGGAAAGCCCCGCGGAGCCGCAGCCCCCGTCCAAAACGCCGGATTCCGCCCCGCAGACCCCGGCCCTTGACTGGTTGAACCCCGCCCAGGACGGCGGCACCGGGGTCAACCTGGGCCCCCTGCTCAAGGTAAAGGGCGCCGGCCCGGAACGGCGGGGCCTGATTTCCGCTGGGGCCTTTCCGGCGGCCTTTTCCCTGCCCTCGGCGGGGGATTCCATCCGGCTCCACCGTTTCGACGATTCGGACCGGAAATCCCACAAGCTCGTTTCCGTGGAGCCCTTTACCGCAGACGGGCTTCCCCATGCCTGGATTTCCATTCCCGAGGGCTTTGAACCCGGCGACGGGGTGTACCTTATCCAGACCAGGGCCATGGGGAAGCGCTACACCCCGGTGATCCCGAAGGATCTGGACGGCTTCAAGCGGCGGCCCGGCAGGGACAAGGCGCCGCCCCTGGAACTGGCCCCGGCCCGCCGGGGGGCCGCCCCGTTCCCCGAGGGCATCTACGCCGCGATCTCCCGAATCGAGGACATGTATATCCTCCAGTCCTCCCGGCCCGCCCGGCTTATGCTTTCCTATACCCGCAAGGCCGCCGCGTATCTTTTGGGCAAGGGCCGCTCTCCGCTGCCCTTCAAACCGGAGGAGATCATGCTGGTTCTGGATCCCTTTTTCCCCCAGGCCATGGAGCAGCCGCTGGGAGAGGAAATTCCCGCCCTGCTGGAACGGGGCTACCGGCAGTTTGTGATCAACAATCCGGGCCATGCGTCATTTTTCCGGGCCGCCGCGCCGGGCCGGGAAAAACCCCTGCTGGCAGCCGGGCCCTATCTTTATATTTTTAACCGCTGGGCGGAACAGTTCGTCTGTTCTCTGGGGGCCGAAGCCTTTGTATCGCCCCTGGAAAACAACCGGCAAAATCTGGAAAAAACAGTGAGCCGGAACCGCCGCTCTCTGGCCTTTGTTACGGTTTTCGCCCGGCCCGCCCTGTTTCGCATCCGGGCGGATTTAAGCCCGGTCTACCGGTTCCGGGATTTTTCTGGCAGCCGGGGCGAACGGTTCACCCTGATTTCCGGCCCCGAGGGTTCCCAGGTACTGCCCGAAAAACCGTTTTCGATTGTGGACAAAATTCCCTTTCTCCGGGAAGCGGGGTTTGGCCGTTTTATTCTGGATCTTTCCGGCCCGCCTCTCAAAAAAGCCGCATACCGCGACCTGATGAACGCCGTAAAAGAAAGCCTCCCCCTGCCCGGCGTCAGCCGCTTTAACTGGAAAGACGGTTTTTACCAGGAAGCAGCCCAGGGGGAGTGAGGAACTTCGACCTTCCCTAAAACGTTACCGCTTCGAGTTCCTCTGCGAAAACGGGGTCATGCTCGGCCCCCGGAGAGCCGCCGGAAAGCTCAGGCTGGTTTTCCATGGCCGCTTCCATGGCCTCGTCTTCCGCGCCGGTTTTTCCGTCCTTCTTGAAATCGGGCCGGAATTCCACGTGTTCCGCCACAATGCTGATCCGGGACCGCTGTTTTCCGTCCGGGCCGTTCCACCGGTCCTGCTTTAAGCGGCCCACCACCCGAACACCCCGGCCCTTGTGCCCAAAATTGTAGCACCGTTCCGCCAAATGCGACCATGTTTCCACTTCAAAGAAGCTTACTTCCTTTTCCAAACCGGAATCTTGTTTAAAGAAACGGTTGGAGGCAAGGCTAAAGGTGCAGAGCGGCGTCCCTTTGGGGGTGGAACGGAACAGCGGGTCCCGTACCATGTTGCCTTCGATGAGGATTGAGTTAAGATTGTTCATAAATGCCTCCTGACATATTTGTTCCGGCGAAAAAAGCCGCCGGCATGGAACGCCGCGCCGTTTCAGCCTGACAGACGGAACGGGCCCGTTTTCCATATACCTATATAGGCACCAGGATGCGTGGCGCTTTAACTTGCGGCAAAAAAAGATAAAAATGATGAAAATGATGAAAAAAGCCGCGGGGAAACCGGAGTCTCCCGGCCCACAGCAGCCCGCGGCAGCCCGCACTTGGCGGCCTTACATTTTGAAGTTGAGCAGGAGCTTAACCATATAAAATTCTATGTAAAGGAGCAGCGAATCCCGGCCCCCCAGACTTTGCAGGGCGGGGCTGCGGACGATAAGAGCGGCGGCTGTTTCATTGAGGTCCCGGAAAGATATTTTTTTATTTTTATGAATTCGTATGGTATACCGGAGGCTGTCCCGGACCAGGGAGTTTACATCCTCTATCAGGTTTTGCCGGGCCTGTTTGTCGAGCAGCCGGCTCCACCGGCTTTCCAGTTCCGTTAAATACTGGTCCAGGTTTTTATCCGGGGGAACCATCTGGCCCGCGATGTTCCGGGCCATGTTTTGAAGATCCCGGGCCGTCTCTTCATCCGCCGCATTTTCCTCTTCCGCCGCCAGTTCTTCTTCGGCCTGTTTTTTGGCCCTTCGCGTTTTCCCCAGTTTTTTGAAAAAAGCGGCGATGGAGGCCAGGACGGGAATGGAATACCAAAAAGGGAGCATGGTTTTTGCGTCCGCCAGCAGGTCTTTCCGGCGGATCACGTAAAGGGCGTTCATGGGGATAAGCGCGCCCCCTTTGAAAATCCGGGACGAGGCGGGAATGGATTTTTTCGTCCGTTCCAGTTCTTCGTACATATACCGCAGTTTGGGATCCTCCAGCAGGGCCTTGAGGACGGGGTTGAGCGCGGCGGTATAGGAACCCAGGAGGCTGTCGAAATCGGCGTCTTTTTCCATGGCCGCTTCGCTCTGGAAAGCCCGTATCATTTTCACCCACCGTTTGATGATCTCTGTTTTAACCAGAGGCCGGGTGTCGACAAGGAGTTTGGCGCAAAGGGGGAGAAGTTTTTCTTTTTTTATATACCACCGTTCCCCTTTTTTCCCCTGGAGAATCATCCAACCGGGCAGACCCTCGTTTTCATTTCCGGCGATCTGCTTTTTCAGATAGGCGTCCAGGTCTTCGGGGCTGTATAAACCGATAAGGGACACCCCTTTGTCGTTGGTAAATGCGCATATATCGTCAATGGTATAATAATAGGGCGGTTTTTCCATCCGTAGTTCCAGGGCGCGGAAGGCTATCTCCCGCTCCCGCTGTTTTACCGCCCGGACTTTGAAAAACCCGTTGCAGACCTCGATAACAAATACGGCCTGAATCGCCGCCAGGTCTTCCGCCAGGGTTTCTTTTTTCTTTTTGATGTCGCTTTTTACCAGCGCGCAAAAGTGGGCCCAGAAAAGCCAGGAAAATTCGCTGTAGGATTCCATGGCGGAAAGGCAGTCCAGGGGGCGGATCGCAATCTGGTCAAGCATCTCCCGAAGCTGTTTTTCCCGGCCCTGGAGAGAGGGGCTGAGTTTGTGGAGGGCGTATTCCCGGTTGCTGTGAGTTTTCAGGTAATGCCGGACTTTTATCAGGGCCGCTTCCATGAGCCGCCGGGGGATCATGGGAGCCGGAATGAGGGCGGATCCAAGACCTTCGGGAAAGATCAGCTTGACGATAGCGGGCAGGGAAGATGAATGTCTGCCGTCCGCCTGGCCATCCCCGCCGTTTTGCCGGGTCATGGAAACCGGTATTCCCGAATCATCACGGGGGCCGCCAAAAAACGGCCCCAGTTCCGTCTCCAGATTGAGAACCCGCACCTGGGCCGCCGGGATGGCGATCCGCAGGGTTTCCTCGCTGGGAAAGGGTATATCCGCGGAATCGTCCACGGAATGGTAGGCTTCCCGGATTTGGTCCAGGTAATAATAGGGCATATAGATGCGGCCCTGAGGGGAGTCCGTCATAAGGACGCAGTGCCCGCTTTCCGCCAGGCCCGACATTTCGCTCCAGAATTTAACCCCCGTTTCCCTGGTCCACTTGGCCCACTCGGGCTGCTCCGGCGACTTGCGGGCGGAATAGGTTTCAAGAAAAGCAAGAAATTCTTCGATATTTATATAAGGCGAACTGGTTTTATTGGCGTAGGCTTTCAAAATGGGATAGAGATCGGTTGTTTGAGCCATTAGGGAATTATACGTAATATTTTAAATAATGGGAACTTCCGGAAACCCCGGTTGAGTTTCCGGGAAAAACCAGCGCTTCCCGAAGAAGCGGGTTTCAACCTTGGGTGGACGGTGGCGTTATGCGTATCAGATTGCGGGGGCGCGGCCTCTTGTGTGTCCTTTTGGCGGGTCTTGCGGCCCCCGGCCTCGAAGCCCAGACCCGGCAGGCGGTTCTGGACCGGGGTAATATATGGGTAAAGGAGATCCCCGGTTTTGAAAACCCGGCCCTTTCCGCCCTGTACGGCGAATACTACCTGGAATTCCCCGCCGGCGCCGCGCCGGAAGCAGGGGAAGCGGAGACCGGGGGGCCGCGCTGCCAGGTCTGGCTGGCCGGGGAAGCCCTGTCTTTCCCCGGAGGCTGGCAGCCCCGGACCCGGATTTCCGGGATTGCCGTGTCGCAACGGCGGGAGGGAGACACCCTGCTGGCGGGCTTTTCCTTTAGCGGCGGGCCGGGGCTGGGTTCCTGGACCGCGGTGTTTCAGTTCTCTCAGGGGGCCGCGGGCCTGGATGATCCGGGGGCCAACGCCCTGATGGGCCGCTGGCTGGACCGGTTCCGCTATTTCCTTTCGCTGATAAAAACCCCCGCCGACGTATCGCTGCCCGCGGTTTTTGCTTTTTAGGCTCCCCGGTCTTGCGGGGAATTCCCGTTTCAACTAGGATGAAACGGTGAACAAATATATTTTCCCGGCCCTAACGCTTTTTGCGTTTCTGTCTTTTTTTGCCTGCGGTTCTGTTGATCCGGCAAAAAGATACCCCCTGATGGTGGCCGATCAGGACCCGGTTTTCGCCGGAATGATCGAGGCGGAATTTGACCGGAGCTTTTCCGCCAGGATGGACAAAAAAGAAATCGAGGTGTTTTTTTATCCCCGGTACAATGCGGTAGTTCTGGAATTCCGCCATGAATTGGTCCGTTACCGCCAGTTTTGGGATCCCGGGAACCGCCGGCTTTTTATCCAGGCCCTGGACAGTTATAGGGCCGATTTTGCGGCCAGAAACCTGGTGAATACCTATTTCAAAACCGCGGCGTGCTACGGGAAATTCACCGGGGCAGCCGAATGGGAGACCTCTTCCCTCAGTTTTACCGGCCATTCCTCCCCCCGTATGGAACTGGGCTACCGCTTCCGGAATGAAACCCCCTATTTTTCCGTCCGTCAGCGCGCCGCCCCCAATGAGCGCGGCCATAGCGACCGCGGCACGTCGAATTCCCTGCAAATCATCATGTACTATACCCGGGCACAGGCGGAGGAACTGACAAAACTGTTTGATCAGGACTATCTCATGTCCCTGCTGGCTCCGGTGCGGAATGACCCGGAGCCTGCCAAAGACGAGTACCGGGAAGACGCGGATGCCGTAGATTTTTAGATTTACGAGGGTGTTTCATCAGACCCCTGGTTTGCACCAACCGGGTTTTGAAACACCCTTCCCTTTTTATGGGAGGAAAATATGCCGAAAAAAGTCCTTGTATTATTGGCAGACGGGTTTGAAGAAGTCGAGGCCGTTACCCCCATTGATTATCTCAGACGGGCGGGACTGGACGTAACCAGCGCCGCAATCGGCAAAGACCGTCTGGTTGCCGGTTCCCGCGGCATATCTGTTACCGCCGATACGACCCTGGCGGAACTGGCAAAAACGGGCCGGGCCGGGGCTTCCGCCTGGGACGCGGTTCTGCTGCCCGGCGGCGGGCGGGGAGCCGCAAACCTTGCCGCCTCGCCGGAAACGGGGGCCCTGCTAAAAGACATGGCCGTTGCGGGAAAATGGATTGCCGCCATCTGCGCCTCCCCGGCGGTGGTTCTGGCCCCGCTGGGACTGCTGGCGGGCAGGCGCTTCACCTGTTTCCCCGGCATGGAAGCCAATGTCAGCGGCGCCAAATGGACCGAAGACCCGGTGGCGGCGGACGGGAATATCATCACAAGCCGGGGGGCGGGAACCGCGGGCCGCTGGGCGGTGGAAATCATCGGCAGGCTTTTGGGCCCTGCGGAGGGGGAAAAAGTCGCCCGGTCGGTGCTGTTGTAGGGCCCGGAGAAAACGCGGCCGGGGTTTCCGGCGCCCACAGGCTCCGCCTTACCGAAGCCAGCTGCCGCCGGGCTATCCGGGCGCCGGGAACCTCCAGAATTTTCCGGGCGGCCCGGTTCCCCAGCGCGGCGGATTCGGCGATGGATTTGCCCCGGAGCCGGCCCGCCAAAAAAGCGGCGCCAAAGGCGTCCCCCGCGCCAATGCTGTTCCGGGCCTTTACGGGAGAAACCGCCGCCCGGCAGACTTCGCCCCCCGCCACAATCACCGCCCCCCGGCTCCCCAGTTTCAGGGCGAACACGGGGAATTGCCCCGTTCCGGCAATGCTTTGGAGGGCCGGGCAGACTTCCCGGATAATCAGGTCCGCCTTTTCCCCTTCGTCCCGGATTTCGGCGGCCCCTTCTGCGCCCCTGAGCCGCCGGTAAAAGGCGATGGCCTCGTCCCCGTTCATAAAAACAATCAGCGGGTAGTTCCGGCTGTAGTGGAGAATTTCTTCGGCCCGTTCCCCAGCCAGAAAAGCCGATGCCGCATCCAGCGCGGCGGGAACACCGAAGCGGCCCGCCAGTTCCAGAACCCGGCGGATCAGGGGCCGGCGGTCCAGCAGCCGCCCGTCCAGAAGCACCGTCCCGGCGTTTTTTACCGCCGCCTCGTCAATATGCTCCGGGGAAAGTTCCCCGGCGGCGCCGGGGGCCGCGGCGATCCGGGTTTCCCCGCCGGGGCTGCTCAGGATGATGCAGAGACCGGTTTTCCCCCGGCCCGGAACCAGCAGCGGCACAGCCCCGGATGCGGCAATCTCCCGCCGAAACAATTCGCCGGGCCGGTCATCCCCGATGGAGCCGATAAAGCCCGCATCCACCCCCAGCAGGGCGGCGATTTTGGCAGCGTTGGCCGCCCCGCCCCCGGAACAGACGGCGGTTCCTGGCTTCCCCCAGGGGGGCCGGAGCCCGGCGGGGCCTGTTTTCCAGCCCAGTTCCCCGAGGATATGTTCCGCTTCTTCACGGGCGATATGCTGAACCGCCCCGGTCAGGCCCAGCCGGTCCATCAGGACAGTGCCGGCCCGGACAAAGACATCCACCACGGCGTTGCCGATGCAGAGCAGTTCGATCTGTGGCCATCCTTACCGGGGCTTTGCGATGATCGAAGCCAGCGCCGGGTTTTTTGCCAGATCGCCTTTCAGTCCTTCGGCCCGGCCCTTGTTCACATAATCTTTGCTCTGGAAAGAATAGGTGAATTTGGTATGCACATCGTAGGTTCCCGTCATCAGGGCGTAGGCGTCTTCAGTCATCACCAGTTCTTCATCCGTGGGGATGATATACACGGGGATTTTGGAATCATCCGCGGAAATAAGCGATTCGGTGTTCCGGGTCCGGGCCAGATTGTTTTTTTCCGGATCGTACACAATCCCCAAATGCTCCAGCCCGGAAAGAATTTTCCCCCGCATAAAGGCGGAAAATTCCCCCACCCCGGCGGTAAGGACCAGCGCGTCCACCCGGCCCAGAGCCGCATAATAGGCGCCGATGTATTTTTTTACCCGGTAGGCTTCCATCTCCTGGGCCAGTTGGGAACGCCGGTCGCCCTTTTCAGCCGCGGCCTGAATGTCCCGCCGGTCCGCGTATTGTCCGGTAATTCCCAGGAGGCCCGACTGTTTGTTCAGGGCGTTTTCCATTTCCGCGGCGCTCATGCCGGTTTTCCGCATCACGTAAAAGGGCATGGCCATATCCGCGTCCCCGGAACGGGTTCCCATAATGAGCCCTTCCAGCGGGGTAATTCCCATGGAGGTATCGAAGGAACAGCCGTCCCTGACGGCGTTGACCGAAGAGCCGTTCCCCAGATGGCAGATGACAAGGTTTGTCCTGAAAGGGTCTTTCCCCAAAAGCGCCGCGGCCCGTTTGGCGGTGTAGAGAAACGAAGTCCCGTGGAAACCGTAGCGGCGGACCGAATATTTTTCGTACCATTCGTAGGGCACCGCGTAGAGAAACGATTCCGGCGGCATAGTTTGGTGCCAGGCGGTATCCATTACCGCGCAGTGGGGAACGTCGGGCAGCACTTTTTTCGCCGCCTCGATCCCCATAATATTGGCGGGGTTGTGGAGGGGCCCCAGATCCTTCACCTCGTTAAAGGCAGCCATGGCCGCGTCATCGACGATCACGCTTTTGGTAAATTTGTCCCCCCCGTGGAGGACCCGGTGGCCCACCGCTTTGATGACCCCCATGTCGCTGATGACCCCGTGTTCCGCGCCGGTCAGGGTTTTGATGATCAGGTTTACCGCGTCCGTATGGGTGGGGCAGTCCTGCTCCAGGGTATATTCGTCCCTGCCTTTGGCCTTGTGGCTGATAAACGACTTTCCCAGCGTAACCCGTTCCACAATGCCCACCGCCAGTATGTCCCCGGCATCCCAGTCATAAACCTGATACTTCGCCGAAGATGATCCGCAATTCAGTGTCAAAATAACCATACAAACCTCACTTGCTATTGTTTGGGGTTCCCGGCGCAACAAACTCCTAGGAGTTTGTTGCGCTTCGTGCATAAAACCGTATAAAAATTCACGAAAGTGAATTTTTATACCTTACAAACTCCGAAAGCACACCGGATAATCGGGATTTTTTGCATAGATATGCAAAAAATCCACAAGTACAACAGGCTGCTAGAGCAGTTCCGTCCTCCCCGCCGCCCGGATCTGTGCTACCAAATCCCGGACTCGCTGGGTTTCCCCTTTTTGGGCGATGAGAACCGTGGGGGGGCCGCCGTCCCGGCCCGAACGGACCGCCACGATCAGGTCTTTTACTCCCGCCAGCGCCACCGGAATATCGGAATCCACAAAACAGGATTCGCAGCCCGACTGGTACAGTTCCGGCCCCGTGTCCCCCAGCAGCCGGGCGTATTCATCCCAGTTGCCCACGTCAATCCAGTCAAACCCGGCCTTTACCATGACCGTCCGGGAACATTTTTCTGAAATGGCGTAGTCAAAGGAAATGCTTTTTACCTCGCTGTAGGCTTCCGCTAAACCGGGCCATTCCCGCAAAATCCGCAGGCCCTTTTGTTCGCCGTAACAGCCCTCATCGGGGGCCCGGAGCTTTTCAAAGGGCCGGATCACCTCCGGGGCCAGCCGGCGGAATTCATCGAGCATAAACCGGGAGGAAAAGGCGAACATTCCGGAATTCCAGAAAAAACGCCGGGCGGCGATAAATTGTTCCGCGGTTTTCCGGTCCGGCTTTTCCCGGAAAGAGGCCACCGCATAGACCTCCGGCTCGGATAAACGGCGGGCCGGCGCGTCATGCTCCCGGTCCCGGGGAGCGGAGAGCCGTGTGGCCGCTTCTATGTAGCCGTATCCGGTTTCCGGCTTGCCGGGGGGGATTCCGAAGATCGCCAGCTTGTCCTGCTGGGCAAAGGCTTCGGCGGCGGCGGCATCGATCCGGAAGGTCTCCAGGGGCTGGATGATATGGTCGCTGGTGAGGACCAGCATATTCCGCTCCACCCCGGAAACCCAGTCGGCGTACAGAACCGCGCAGGCGATGGCGGGGGCGGTGTTTTTTGCCGCCGGTTCGGGAATCAGTACCAGATGTTTCCGTTCCTCCGGGCTAAAGGCGGCGCAGGCTGCGACAATGGGCTCCACGTGGCTTTTCCCGGCGATGATGATCACCCGCCCGTCCGTCCGGTCAATCACTGAAAGGGCCCGCTCCACCGCGGAGGAAAAAAACGTGCCCCCCCCGGCCTCGTTCCGGGCGATAGAAAGAAACTGCTTGGGCCGCCGGGAATTGCTGGCCGGCCAGAGCCGGGTGCCGGAACCTCCGGCCATGACGATGCAATCGTGAAACATGGTATGGTGAAACTATAGGCGATCCAGGGGGGGCCTTGCAAGGCCGCGTTTTCCGCCCCGGAGAAACGCGCGCGGGGCCGCGCGGGGACATTCACAATGGGGGGAAGCGCTGAAAATTCAACCGGAGTTTCCGGAGGTTCCCATCGGCCTTTTTTTGTGGTATTATTAAAGGAATGAGTAAAACAGCCAAGGGTTTCCAAATCGATCAGAAAGTGGTATACCCCAGCCAGGGCGTCGGGGTTATCAGGGCCATCGAACAAAAGGAATTCAAGAAAGAAAAAGTTCCCTATTATGTTATCTACCTTGAAGTATCGGATATGACGATCATGGTGCCGGTGGGCCAGGCCGAAGGGCTGGGCATCAGGCCCATTGTTCCCAAAGACGAGGCGCTCCGGGCGCTGGAACTGATCGGCGAGGACTATGAGCCGATCCCTTCGGACTGGAAACTGCGGTACCAGATGAACCTCGATCTCCTTAAAAAAGGGAGCGTTTCCGACATTGCCGCTATTGTCCGTTCCCTCTACCACCGGAGCAAGGTCAAGGAACTGCCGATTCTGGAGCGGAAGCTCTACGATTCGGCCCTGAAACTGCTGGAAGACGAAGTGTCCTTTTCCCTCCGAAAACCCCGGGAAGAAGTGGAAACCATGATCTTCACCCGCCTGGAGTCCCGGTAACCAAACGCCATGGACGCCCTGCCTGAGGCCGCGCCCTGGGCCGCCGTCATTACCGCCGCCGGTTCTTCCGCCCGGATGACCGCGGACGGCCAGGCCGGGATCAAAAAAGAGTACCGCCCCCTGCCGGGCCGTTTTGACGGAACCGGGCGGCCCCTGACTGTGCTGGGGGCCGCGGTTTTCGCGTTTGCCGCCTGCGCCGGAATAGAAACCATTGTCATCACCGTACCCCCGGACGCCCAATCCGGCGAAGCGGCAGCCCGGCGGGCCCTGCCTGCCGGTTTCCCGGACGCCGGGGGGCCGGAACTGCTCTTTGTGCCGGGCGGCAAAACCCGGCGGGCTTCGGTTCACGAGGCCCTGTCCCTCCTCACGGCCCGCCGTCCCCTCTACGTGCTGATCCACGACGGCGCCCGGCCCTGGGTGGAGCCGTCCCTGATCCGGGCGGTGATGGCCGCGGCCTGCCGGTATCAGGCCGCCCTGCCCCTGCTGCCCCTGGTGGAGACCCCCAAGGAAATCGCCGCCGGGGATCTGCCGGACGGGGCATTGCCGGGCCGGGGGGCAGGGCCCGTTTTCGTAAAACGCCACCTCCGGCGTTCCGCTGTCGGAACCGCCCAGACTCCCCAGGGTTTTGCCTTTCCCGAAATTTTGTACGCGCACCAAAAGGCGGCGGCCCGGGAAGGGGCCGAAAATTTTGACTACACCGATGACGCGGAGGTCTGGGGAGAATTCTGCGGCCCCGTGGCGGTAGTGCCGGGATCGCCGGAAAACCGGAAAATCACCTTTCCCGAAGATTTGGCCGCCGGAGAGCCCGGGAGGGCCGCCGAATGATACGAGTTGGTCTGGGCCGGGACCTGCACCGGCTGGTCCGGGGGCGGCGCTTTTTGCTGGGGGGTGTGGAGATTCCCGCGCGCCGGGGGGAACTAGGCCATTCCGACGGGGATGCGCTGGCCCATGCGGTATGCGACGCAATTTTGGGGGCCGCGGGGCTGGGGGACATCGGGGCCCTTTTCCCCCCGGCGGATGCGGCCTGGAAAGACGCGGATTCCATGGCCCTGCTGCGGGCCTCGTTTGAACGGGTGAAAAAATCGGGCTGGCGGCTGGTGAACCTTGACTGCGTGGTTTCCTGCGAAACGCCGAGGGTCCTTCCCTGGCGGGAGGAAATCCGCGCATCGCTGGCCCGGGCCCTGGAACTTGACCCGGCGGCGGTGTTTGTAAAAGGCAAGACCGCCGAGGGGCTGGGGCCGGTCGGCAAGGGCCGGGCGGTGGAAGCGCTGGCCCTTTGCCTGCTGGAGAAAAACTGATGGCCGCGAAAAAAGCCCTGCCGGGCCAGCCTTCCGTCCAAAGCGCCGGAGACCGGAGCGCCGCCGGAAGCCCCGGCGCCGGAATCCCCCGGTGGGACACGATTCTCGCGGCGCTGGAAAAATGGCGGGAAGATCTGCGAAAAGAGCGGGCCGCATCCGGGGACGGCGCTTCCGGCGGGGGCAAAGACCCCTCGGTAAGCACCGTGGCGGAACGCTACCGCCGGGATCCCTGGGCGGTGCTGGTCTCCACGATCCTCAGCCTCCGCACCAAGGACGAGGTAACGCTGGTTACGTCCCGGCGGCTGCTGGAAAAGGCCCCGTCCCCGGCGGCGCTGCGGGCCCTGCCGGAAGAAACCATCGCCCGGCTGGCCTATCCCGCAGGCTTTTACCGGACCAAGGCCGCCAGCCTGAAAAAAATCGCCGCCCTTTTGCTGGATCAATACCAGGGAGCCGTCCCTTCGGATATGGAGGCCCTTTTGGCCCTGCCGGGGGTGGGCCGGAAAACGGCGAATCTGGTCCGTATCGAAGCCTTTGATCTTCCCGGCCTCTGCGTGGACATTCACGTCCACCGCATCTCCAACCGTGCCGGCTGGGTCTCCGCCAAAAGCCCCGACGAGACCGAAGCCGCCCTGCGGGAACGGCTCCCCAAAAAATACTGGAAGGGGATCAACGCCCTTTTGGTTCTCTACGGCCAAAACCTCTGCCGGCCCGTCAGCCCCTTCTGTTCCCGCTGCGTCATCAAAAAACACTGCCAGCGGCTTGGGGTGGAGAGTTCCCGGTAAAAGCCTCTATTTTGCCAGCGCCACGCCCGGCAGGGGACGGAAGGCCCGGAAAGACATATATTTGAAGGGGTGAATGTCCAGCGCGTTGGGGAACCAGCCGTCCAGTTCGTTAATGTCCACAATGTTAATGGCGGGACTGTAGGAAATAGGCAGCACCGTCCCCCGTTCCAGCAGGAGCTTTTCCGCCTCCGCCAGGGTTGACCAGCGCTGCTCCCCTTCTTCGCCCATGGATTTTTCCATCAGTTTTTCATAATCCGCATCATCGTAACCGGCGTCGTTCAGGTTGGAATCCCGCCGCCACATTTGCAGGAAGGTATAGGGATCGGCAAAATCCCCGATCCAGGTGGAAAAGGCCACCCCGTAGTCGCGGGCCTTGAGCGACTGGAAGTAGCGGTTGTAGGGAATCACCTCAACCCGGACGGGGACGCCGAGTTTTTCCTTCCAGGCCCGCGCCATAAGGCCGCCGACCCGGGCCGCTTCTTCCGAAGGGGTCAGCCTGATCACCAGTTCCGGCAGTCCGGCCCCCTGGGGAAAGCCCGCCTCGGCCAGCAGTTCCCGGGCCGTTTCCTCGTCGGTGGCGTCCAGTCCCTCGATTTCCGGGTAGCCGGGGATGGGGTAGATCAGGGTTTTGGCGGGGAGGTAATGGCCCTGCCGGATTTCCTCCCAGGGCAGCGCCAAGGCCAGGGCCCGGCGGATCCGGTGATCCTTCCAGGGCTTTTCCCCGGACCGGATATAATAGTAATGGGTGGCGAACATGGGGTTTACCTGAATACCGCTCCGGTCGGTCAGGGTATCCAGATTCACATCCCCGGCGATCCACCGGGCCGCCCCGGAATTCCACAGGCCCGAGGCTTCGTCTCCGTCCCCGGTATATTTGAGGATGATGCGGTTCAGGGCCACCCGGGAAGCGTCCCAGTACCGTTTATTTTTTTCCAGTACCATCTGCGCCGCTGTATGTTCCCGGACATAAAAGGGGCCATTGGAAACAAGGGCTCCCCGGCTCCAGTCCGCCTTGTCCAGCATGGAAGGGTGAATGGGGCTGAACGAATGGTGACAGAGCATACTGGGGAAAAAGGAAGCCGGGGCGGTGAGCCGGACGATGAGGGTTTTTTCATCCGGCGCCGCAATGCCGACTCCGGCGGGGCCGGCCAGACCGGTGCGGTATTCCCTGGCCCCTTCGATAACGTCAAAGAGGCTGGAATAGGGGGAACTCCGCCGGGGATCCAGCAGGGAAATCCAGGCGGCCTGGAAATCCGCGGCCCGGAGGGGGTCGCCGTTCCAGTACCGGGCGTTTTCGCGGATCTTGAAGGTCCACTGTTTTTTATCTTCCGAAAGTTCCCACTGCGCCGCGGCGGCAGGGACGGGTTCCATGGTAAAAGGGTGATAGGAAAAAAGCCCCTCGTACAGACCGGTAAAAAGCTGGGCCTCGCCGGCCAGATATGACTTGCGGAAATCCAGTTCCACTTCATCCCAGGAAACAGCCACCGTCAGTTCGTCCCGAAGCGTTACCCTGGGCCGGGTTTCGGCAAGGCCGGGCGTTCCCGGCAGCGGGGATCCGGCCCCCGTTTTCCCCGCCTCCGGAGCGGTTTCACAGGCGGAGAGCAGGAGGCCCAGCCAGAGGACGCAAAGCGCCGCCCTTCCCGGACGGATACCCTCCCCCCGAAAAAACCCGGTTCCCCTGCGGCCATCGGGCCACATACGCGCCCTCGGATTATTCATCACCATACTCCTGAAACCATATCAGTTCCCCTGGCTTATGCCCAGCCGCCGCATCTGCTCTTCCTCTTCCTTTTGGGCGCTGTACTCGTGGCGAAGCTGGTTGGCCCGAACAATAGCGTTTTTTATGGCCGCCAGTTCCGGCTTGATCCCCTTCACCTTGTCCCGGTCTTCCCTGGGCGTTTCAGCCTTGAAAAATTCATCCAGCGCGGTGAGAGTCCGGTAAAGGGACTGGACGTCCCGGATGGTTTTTTCCAGAAAAACGGTGATCTGATCTTCGGTCATGGCGTCCAGTTTCCCCCGGGCCGGCCCGTGGATACCCAAACCGGAAAGAATCCGCTGTTTATGGCCCATCTCGGCGCAGAACCGGTGAAAATCCAGCTTTTCTTTGATCATCGCCCCCTTGGTGGAATCAAGATAGGACAATTCATAGATAATCTCATCCGGTTCCTTGTTCATCATCTGCCGCAGCACATCCTTAACCTTTTCCCAAAAGCCCTTTTTCCGGTTTGCCAGCAGCGTTTCATTCTCGACAAGCTTTATGCCGATTTCGCCCACTGTGGCGTTGATCGCGGCGATGACGTAAACCCCTTCCATCAGAATCGACTTGAAGGATACCCTGGCCTTTACAGCCCTGGGTTTAGCCGCTTCCACCGCCAGGGATTTCAAAACATTTTCCCGCAGGGCCGGGCCCTCCGGGGAAAAATCCTCCCGGAGGATCTCCTCAACCAGATCCGGATAAAAGGGCATCCCCGGCAGGGCGGTGGCGATTTTTTTCCTGATACTGACGGCGTTGGCCTCCGCCGCGCCCATGCCGCCCATGGCGCCCCGGACTTCGTATTTGTAATAGGCCTTGTGGTAATCGGCCAGCTCTTTCAGAATCACCATAACCGCAGAGGTGGCTCTGGACAGGTTGTTCAGGGCACCGTTGATTACGCTGAGGGCGATGGGGTCAAGGCCGAGCTTTGACTGGGTGGTTATTTCCGCCACCGCCCTGGTATTCGCCGCATGGGCGTCCGGGTTCAGGTGAACCCAATCGACATACCGTACCAGCCCCAGAATTCGTCTGAGCCGGTCCAGGTTGAGAAATTCCACCCCGAACTGGTAAAAATTCACCAGAAAATCAAGCTGGTTGTCGTAGTTGGAAAGCCGGATACTGAGCTGTTCAAACCGGTCCGTATCGTTAAAGGCCCCGGTTTCGGGAATCTCGATCTCGCCGATTTTTGTTTCGTGTTTGTAGGGGTCTTCGTTGATTAAGCCTTTTTTCAGGTAAATGGCGTACAGGGAAGAAAAGGCGGACTGAAAGGTTCTGAGCTCTTCTTTTAATCCGGCAAGCTCGGTTTTTTCCAGCCACTCCCGGCGTTGATCGAGGGCTTCCACGAGGCGGCTCTGATAATCTTTTACATCGGCCATTATCCGCTAGTATGCAATAAACACAAAGTTTTCGCAACGGATCGCCTGATACGCGCCGTTTTTTGGGATTTTCGGGATTTTCGGGATTTTTTTCAAAAAGTTAAAGCAAAACCGCCGGTTGACGCCATAGAGGGAGTATGAAAACACGGTTTTTATGGCTCATACCGGGCCTGCTTTTGTCCGCCTGCGGGAGGCCGCTCATGGATCCCGTCTATGTTCTGGAACTGCCGGATCTGCCGCCCGCCTGGCTGGAACTCCTGGGAAACCCCCGGTGGCGCATCGAATGGATCAACCCGGGCGGCGCCAGGGAAAGCCGGATAACGGCGGGGCCCGCGGAGCTTGTTTTGCCCCAGACCTGGGCCAGCCCCGTCAGCGCCTGGCCGTTCTGGCCCGGCAGGAACATAAGCCCCGGAATCTTCCGGCCCGCAGGGGCGATTTTTCCTTTTGACGCTTCCGGGGGCGTCCTTTCCCTGAGCTGGCAGGGGGGAGTGGACGCCGTATTCTACCAGGAACTTGATGCGGCCTATGCGGCACAGGCCGGCCCCCAAACCACGGTTCCCCGGCTGCCCCGGAATTTCGACTGGCCCCGGTTCCGGGCCCTGTTCGACGATCCGGTTTTTTTTAACAAACTCCATGCGGATCCCTGGACGGTGGACTGGAAAGCGGCGGCGGCGAAAACGGTTTCCTCGGGCTTTGGCAAACAGCGCATTGTTCCCGATGAGCGGGAAGAAACCGCCATTCCCGTTCCGCCCGGCCCCTGGATTGGGACTTCTCCCTTTGCCGGCCCGCTGATTTTTGGCGAAGGGGAAATCCCGGTCTTCCCCGCCGGATCAAGGCCCGGCTCCTGGTTTTCCGCCGCCGGTACGCTCCGCTGCACGACCGCCGCGTGGATACTTATCCCGCCATAAAAGCGCCCGGGGGAACTTCGGGAAGCCCTGGCCGGGTTTTTAGAGCTTCTCTTTTAGAGCTTCTCCTTGATAATGTTTAAGCCCTCGTCTATTTCGGCATCGCTGACGGTGTAGGGGGGGAGGAGGCGCAGGGTTTGGAGACCCGCGGAAAGGAGCAGGAGACCCGGCGTACCGGGGCCGGCCCGTTTTATGGCGGCTTCCAGAAACGGCCAGGCATCGGCGTCTATGTCTATGCCGGTAAGCAGGCCCCGGCCCCGGATTTCTTTTACCCTGGGATGGTTCCAGGATTTGACCGTGGAGATGATCCGGTCGCCCTTCCGGCTGATTTCTTTAAGAAAGGCGGGATCCGTAACGGTATTGAGGACCACAAGCCCGGCGGCGGCGGCAATGGGGTTGCCCCCAAAAGTGCTGCCGTGATCGCCCGGTTCAAACACGTCCATGGCCTTTTCCCCCGCCAGGACCGCCCCTGCGGGAATCCCGCCGCAGAGCCCCTTGGCCAGGGTAACTACATCGGCCTTCAGGGGCCGGCCATCGGCGTAGTGGTACTGCTCAAAGGCGAGGAATGTTCCGGTCCGGCCCAGGCCGCACTGGATTTCGTCAAACATAAGGAGAATGTCCCGTTCCGCGCAGAACCGGGCCGCCGCTTCAATATATTCCGGGGTCTGGGGGATGATGCCGCTTTCCCCCTGAATGACTTCAATAAGGAGGCCCGCCACGGCGGCCTTGTCCAGGGCCTTGTCCAGGGCCGCGATGTCGCCGCCGGGGACAAAGGCGAAGCCCTCGGTAAAGGGGCCGAAGTCCCGGTGAAATTTGTCCTGCCCCGTGGCGGACAGAGTGGTGATGGTTCTGCCGTGAAAGCTGCCCCGGAGGGTAACGATCCGGTGCCGTCCGGCGCCGTATTTTTTCAGCGAATATTTCCGGGCGATTTTACAGGCCCCTTCATTGGCCTCAGCCCCGGAATTGGCGAGGAAGAGTTTTTTCATCCCCCCGGCGGCGCAGGCGGCGACAAGTTTTTCCGCAAAGGCGGCGGACACCTCGCTCTGGTAATAATTGCAGACATGGTTGAATTTCGCCGCCTGTTCCGCTATGGCCGCCGCCAATGGCGGGTAGGCGTGGCCCAGGCAATTCACGGCGATCCCGGAACTGAAGTCCAGGTATTTTTTCCCCTCCGCATCAAAAAGCCAGGAGCCCTCCCCCCGGACAAACCTTACCGGCAGCCGGTGGTAGGTGTTCATAAACACATCGCTCATACATTATCCTTTGCCGTACAGACGGCAGTTGTATGAGTTTGCCGCGCAAACTCATACAATCATGGTGCCGATCCCCTCGTCGGTAAAAAGTTCAATAAGCAGAGCATGGGGAAGCCGCCCATCGATGATATGGGCCTTCCGCACTCCGCCGTCCATGGCCAGGCAGCAGCAGTCCGCCTTGGGGATCATTCCCTTGCTGACCACGCCCTTTTTTTTCAACTCCTCCAGTTCGGAACGGGTCAGCTCCTTGATGAGGGAATCGGGATCCCGGACATCCCGGAGTATGCCCCGCACATCGGTCATAAGGAGGATCTTTTCCGCTCCCATGGCGGCGGCGATTTTTGCCGCGGCGGTGTCGGCGTTAATGTTCAGGGCCCGGCCTGCGTCTTCGCCGATGCCGTAGGCCACGGAGGACACCACCGGGATGGTCCCGGAGTCCAGAATCGAATTCAACACCGAAACATCCACCTCCGCGATTTCCCCCACAAGCCCCAAATCCGTTTCCCGGATCCGCTTCGCCCTGAGCATGGCCCCGTCTATACCACACAGGCCGATGGCCCGGCCCCCGGCCTGTTGAATCAGGGCGGTAATGTCCTTGTTCACCTTGCCGCAGAGAACCATCTGGACGATCTCCATGGTTTCCTCATCGGTATACCGGAGCCCCTGGACGAAGCGGCTTTCCTTTCCCACCGCGGACAGCATGGCCTCAATCTCCGGGCCGCCGCCGTGAACCAGCACGGTTCGTATTCCCACACAGGCCATGAGGATCACATCCTGGATCACCGCCGCCTTCAGGTCTTCGTTGATCATGGCGTTGCCGCCGTATTTGACCACCATGGTTTTACCCCGGTGTTTCTGTATATAGGGCAGGGCGTGGATCAGTACCGCGGCCCGGTCATGGTTCATAGATGTACTCCTTATGAACGGTAATCTCCGTTTATTTTGACATAATCGCAGGTCAGATCACAGCCCCAGACCGTGGCCGCGGCCCCGCCCGCCTTTACCTGGGGGCCGCCCAGTTCCACCAGAATTTCGATTTCTTCGGCGGACAAAATCTTTTTCGCCGCGTCCTCGGAAAAGGGCAGCGAAACGCCGCCCCGGCATACGGCTACCTTCCCCGCGGCGCTTTGAAAAGCCACGTCCACCGCGGCGGGATCAAAGTCCACCCCCGCGTAACCCAGGGCGCAGAGAACCCGGCCCCAGTTGGCATCGGCGCCGCAGCAGGCGGCTTTCACCAGGCTGGAGGAGGCCACGGCTTTTGCCAGAAGAGCGGCGCTTTCCTCATCCACGGCGCCGGACACGGTAACGGTCATCAGCCGGGAGGCCCCCTCCCCGTCCCTGGCCATAGCCCGGGCCATTTTTACGCAAAGCCGTTCCAGGGCTTCCGCAAAACATTCCCAGTCCGGGCCCTCCCTGGCAAGCGGATGGTTCCCCGCGGCGCCGTTGGCCATAAGGATGATCGTGTCGTTGGTGGAAGTGTCTCCGTCCACCGTAACCCGGTTAAAGGAACGGTTCACCGCCCGGCGCAGGGCCAGGTCCAGCAGCGGAGGGGAAAGGGCCGCGTCGGTGGTCATAAAACAGAGCATGGTGGCCATATTGGGGTGAATCATCCCCGACCCCTTGGCCATACCCCCGATCCGCACCGGCACGCCGCCAAGGTCAAATTCCAGGGCCCCGTCTTTTTTCCGGGTATCGGTAGTCATAATCGACTCCAGGGCGGCGGCGTGGCCCGCCTCGTCCCTGCTCAGGCTTGCGACCAAAGCGTCCATGCCGTTTTCTATGGCCTCCACGGGCAGCGGCACCCCGATAACCCCGGTGGAAGCCACCGCCACATCGGCGGGCCCTATGCCGCCGTCCTTTCGCAAAATATTTGTCAAAATATTTGCCAAAGGTTTCCCCGAAAATTTCGCCGAAAGCTTCGCCGCCGCCAGTTCCGCCATGCGCCGGGCCGCCGCCAGCCCCGGTTCCCCGGTACAGGCGTTGGCGTTCCCCGAATTGGCGATCACCGCCCGGAGCCGCCCCGATGCCAGATGTTCCCGGCTCACCAGCACGCTGGCGGCCTTCACCCGGTTGGCGGTAAACAGGGCCGCCGCGGCGCAGGACTGTTCCGAATAGATAAGCCCCAAATCCCGTTTTTGGGAACCGGCCTTGATTCCGCACCAGACCCCCCCGGCGCGGAAGCCCCTGGGGGCGCAGACCCCCCCGGATATTTCTTTCATCAAACTGCCCCTAAAATGACGCGGGGATCGCGGCGAGCCCCGAGGTTTCGTCAAACCCGAAAATCACGTTCATATTCTGAACCGCCTGCCCCGCAGCCCCCTTCACCATATTGTCAATGGCGCTCACCACGATAAGGACGCTCCCCCCGGCGTCCAGGTGAACCGAAATATCGCAGAAGTTGGAGAGCCGCACCCGGCCCGTGGCGGCGATAAGCCCGGCAGGGAGAACCCGGACAAAGGGCTCGTCCCGGTAAAAATCCCGGTACAGCTCCCGGATTTCCCCGGTTTTTTCCTCAACCGCTTTTGAGGGAGGCCGCACCGCTGTTCCGGCGCTTTTGACCCGCCAGGATTCGGCCAGGGGAATGTAGATGGTACTGAGGATACCCCGGTTCATGGGAACGAGGTGGGGAGTAAAGATCACCGCCGGGCCGGGGGCCGGGGAACCAGCAGCCATAGCCGCCATGGCGGCGAAATTCCGGCTGATCTCCGGGGTGTGCCGGTGGCAGCTCACCTTGTAGGGAGCCGTGGAATCGGCGCATTCGGGGTAGTGGAAAGACCGGACAGGCTCCCGGCCACCGCCGGTAACCCCGGAGGCGGAATCCACAATAACGGTCCCCGACCCGGCAAGCCCCCGGGCCAGCGCGGGAAAAGCCCCCAGGGAGGCCCCGGTGGGATAACAGCCGGGGTTCCCGATGATCACCTTTTTCCCCGCCGCCAGTTCCCGGATACGGCTCCGGTTCAGTTCCGGGAGACCGTAGACCGACCACCGCCGCAATTCGGGAACCCCGTAGGGCTTGCCGTACCAGGCGCTAAAAGTCCCCTCGTCATCATCAAAGCGGTAGTCTGCCGAAAGGTCAATAAAGGGAATCCCCCGCTCCAGGGCGGTTTTCGCATAGGACTCCCCCACTCCGGAAGGCAGCGCCGCGAACACCACATCCGCCCGGGCCGCCGCGTCCTCAGGCTTTACCAGCGCCGCGGAAACCTTCCCCAAAAAATTCGGGTAGAGATTCTCAATCCGCTCTCCCTCAAAACTCACGGAAGCGGGAATCAGCGAATCAATTTCGGGATGCCCCGAAAGGAGCCGGACCAGTTCGGCCCCGGCGTATCCAGTTGCGCCTATCACACCGGCGATCATCAAAACCTCCTTGAAAAACCGGAAAACCCGGCCCCTTTAAACTAGCGTATTTTTATGCCTTTTTAATAGTAGGCGCTGAAACCCAGGGCCCGGATCGGGGAGCATCCATACCAGGCGGAACACGCAGCCCCAGAAGGGGGGGGGCCGCTTTCCGTACTTTTTCCGTGTGCGGACACCGTTAGTCTGGCCCCCCCTAAGCTCCAAAGCCTTCGGCTTTTCCGCTATCCCCCTGGTGGTACTTGTACTTTATCGAGGGAGGCGCCGTGTTGCCAAATCGCAAAAACAGGCTCAATGTTTCGCCTGCTTCTCCGGGCGCCTCTGGACAGGGAAAGACGGGAAAGCTAGTATGCGGTTATGCACGCCGATCCGCTGACCGCCCTGCGGGAAGGATTCACCGAACCCATCCGGGATGTTCTCTGGGGACATATCTACCTGACCCCCGCGCTGGCAGCGCTGACCAAATCGGCCCCTTTCATGCGGCTTTCGCGGATTTCCCAGCTTGGCCCGGTGGCCAACGTCTACCCCGGCGCAACCCATACCAGGGCCAGCCATTCCATCGGGGTCTACCACCTGGGCCGGCGGCTCCTGGAAAATCTGGCGGAGCAGGGCGCCCGGGAGTGGATCAGCGCCGAAGGGGTTTTCTCGTTCCTCTGCGCCTGCCTCCTCCACGATCTGGGCCATTTCCCCTATACCCACTCCCTCAAGGAACTGCCCCTCCGGCCCCACGAGGAACTAACCGGGAAAATCATCCGTGGTGAACCGCTGAAAAGCCTGATCGGAACGGCGGGGGCAGCCCCGGACTTGACCGCCGCCATTGTGGACGCCTCCCTCCCCGGCAATGACCGGGAACTGCTTTTTTACCGGAAACTCCTTTCCGGCGCCCTGGACCCGGACAAACTGGACTACCTGAACCGGGACGCCCGGTACTGCGGGGTTCCCTACGGCGCGCAGGACGTGGACTTTATCCTTTCCCGCCTTTCCCCCCACCCGGAACGGGGTACAGACATTGACAGCCGGGGCATCCCCAGCGTGGAGTCGATCCTGTTCTCCAAATACCTCATGTACCGGACAGTATACTGGCACCGGCAGGTCCGCTCCGCCACGGCGATGATCAAAAAAGCGCTTTTGGCGGGCCTTGAATCCAGGGTCATCGCGCCGGAGGAACTCTACAATCTGGACGATCAGGGGCTTTTCGCCCTGATAAGCAGCCGTTCCCACCCCCTGTTTTGTCTGGCGGACAAACTCCGGGAGGGCCGGTTCTACGCCGCCGCCGCGGAATTTCCCTATCAGAATAAATGCCGGGGCCTTTTGGACATTGGCAAACGGTCCCGCTACGAAGAAAACCTCGCCCGGCAGCTGCGGGAAGCGGGGGTATCCATAGCGCCGGAGGCGGTGATTATCGATGTCCCTGAACCGGTGTCCTTTGAGACGGGCCTTTTTGTCCGGGACGAGGGCTGCTGTTTCACCGAAAGCTCCAGCGCCTTTCGCACGGAAACGGTGAATTCCTTCGCAAAAACCTTGTATACGATCCGTGTTTTTGTCGATTCCGCCTATGAAGCGGACATAAAAGCCCTGCCGTCCTTTTTTGATAGCTGGGAACCGCTGGAAACCTAACCGGAAGTTCCCATATTGCATATAACGGAAAAATGGTTAAATTTATAATGGAGGCGGATATGGAGCTTCATAACACAACGGAAGACATGGTTTTTGCCAAGGTAGAAACGGTTTTTGATTCTATCGTCAGGGAAGGCAACCCGGAGAATTTTTGCCTCTGTTATCAGTGCCGCATGGACACGGCCTGTTATGTGCTGAACCGCACCGAACCGCGGTATATTGTTTCCAACCGGGGGGTTGCCCGGATTGAACAAGAAAACCTGCAGCGGCAGCAAAAGGACGCCGATATCGTCGCCCTGGTTCACGAGGGGCTGAAACGGGTAAACCACAACCAGCGGCCCGATGTCCATCTCGCGGGCGGCGCCGTGCCACCTCCGGCGGCAACAACCCCGGTTTTTAACATCCCCACCATTGTGGGCCGCCTTTTCAGCGGGACCAACTTCGCCCCCCTGTCAAACGCACGGGCGAAACTCCACCGCAACGGGGAACTGGTTTCCATGAAAGACAACAACTGGCAGAACCCCTACGATCTGGTTTCCAATACCAAGGGAACCTTTACCTTTTGGCCCACCCCCATCCCCGCGGCGGCGGAGGATATTCACAAGATCTTTGAATATTCCATCAAGATCGAAGCCCCGGAATTTGAGACCCTGATCCACTTTTTCAAAATTCCCGTAATCAGCGAAATTCAGTCCGCCGCCGCCTATTCCATGGGCCGGACCTTCAAGCTCCCCGACCTCTATATGTTCCCCCCCGGTGGCGATGAGGAAGACCTCTAAACGGCGTCCCGCTTGATCTTCTTCGTGGTCGTTTCTTCCATCCGCTCCGCAAGGACGACGGTCCGGGCTATCTTCTGATAGGGAAGAAGCCGCTGGTTCACCTCGGCGATGATCGCTTCAATCCGGGTCTTGACGGCGGCCTGATCCGGTTTGGCGTTTTCCCCGGCGGCGGAGTTCCAGGGGAATTCCGGGTTGGGGTACACCAGCGCCTCAATCCCCTCGGTCTTCATCTTTTTATTCAGTTCATACCCCCGGATCAGGATCTGGTCGATCTCTTCATACAACTGGAATTCATTTTCTATTTCTTCCGGGTAGACGTTTTTGCCCCCCTCGGTAACGATCAGGTTTTTAGCCCGGCCCGTAAGGTAGAGATAATTTTCGTTGTCCAGATAGCCCACGTCTCCGGTCTTGAGGAAGCCGTCGGGGGTAAACACCTGGGCTGTTTCTTCGGGCAGTTCAAAGTAGCCCGGCATCACCATAGGGCCTTTGACGATAACTTCGCCGATGCCCCGCTCATCCGGGTCCAGTATCTTCATCTCCGTCTGGGGCAGCACCTTGCCCACGCTGGTTTCCTTATAGGCTTCGATGGGGTTCAGGTTGATGATAGGGCTGGTCTCGGTAAGGCCGTAGCCCTGGACAAAATCCAGCCCCAGTTGGTTGTATTTACGGAACACGCTGGGCGCCAGGGGGCCGCCGCCGCAGATACAGATCCGCAGGGTGGAAAGGCTGGCCTGTTTCAGGATAAAGCCGAACATCTTTTTGCCGGGGTTTACCCGGAAGGCTTTTTTGATAAAGCCCGAGACGCCCATCAGCGCGGAGATAAGGCCGTAGACAATGGGGCCCTTTTCCTTCAGGCCCCGGAGGATTCCCGCCAGCACCTTGTTAAAGAGCATGGGCACCCCCAGCAGCATGGTGATCTTCGCCTCTTTTAAGTCCTTGAGGATCGCCTTGGTAACCATGCGCTTGCCGAAGACCACCTCGGCCCCCACAGAAAGGGTCTCGATAAACACCGCCAGCATGGTATAGGCGTGGTGGATGGGGAGGAGGGCGTAAAAAACATCGGTGGCGAAGAGCAGCATATTACCCTGGGCAAGGTAGCAGTCGGCCACCAGGTTCCGGTGGGTCAGCATGACGCCTTTGGGTTTGCCCATGGTCCCGGAGGTAAAGAGGATCGCCGCCAAATCCGTGTCCAGGGCCTGCTCTATCTCCGCCGCCGGACCTTCCAAATCGTAGATGAAGGTTCCGATCCCTTTTTTAAGGGAAACTACATCGGTAAGGCCGCCGGATTTTTTGGCGTAGCGGTCGAATTTTTCTTCGTCCACAAAGAGGATTTTGGCCTGTGAGGTTTTAAGGAGCAGGTCCGTTTCTTCGGCCTTGATCTGGTAGTCGATGGGAACCACCGTCGCCCCGGCAAAGAGGACTCCCATGTAGGCCACCGCCCATTCGGGGGAATTTTTGCCCGTCACGGCCACCTTGTCCCCTTTGCGGATTCCCCGGCTGTGGAGCCAGCGGGCCACCGTCTCAATTTTCTCCAGGCTCTCGTTGTAGGTCAGGCTGATGCGATCCGGCTCGTATATGGTCAGGCAGGGGCGATCCCCGAAGCGGAACACGGAAATCCTCAGCATTTCAGGCAGGGTGGGCCACTGGCCGGGAAAAAACTTCCCCCGGTATTCTTCCAGAAAACCCCATGCGTCCCGGTATGCGATGCCCATTGATTTACCCCTTAAAAAGAATTTTTGCCCATCCCAGGCGCTTTTTACGACCCCGGAATTGCGGGAAAGTTGCAGCCCACAGTTACCGTGGGGCGTCTTTTTTGTTATCATAATATCATGACTTGTCAAAAAAAGGGATTGTTTTTTTGCGCCGGCGCAGACGGCGGCCCAAATACCGCCTCCCCTTGTCGGGCAGCGTTGCCATTATTGCGCGCCGGGCGTGTGCTAGCGGCATCGTATAACAGCCTGCGGCTGCTCCTGTGCGCCGGACTGCTGTTTTTTTCCGCCTGCACCGGACGGGTTACGGGAACCCTGGATGCCGGGGGTTCAGGAAACTTTGAAATTTCCGCCGCCCTGACGCCCCGGATTGCCTTCCTCGTCCGTTCCCTCTCCGCCGCCATGGGGGACGGGGCGGACACCGGGCATATTATTGACGGCCCGGCCATCGCCCAGTCCATGAGCGGCGCGCCGGGGATCAGCGCCGTATCGTTCCATAATACCGGCCCCGCGGCCATTGAAGGCCCGGTCAAAATCTCCGGGGTGGAAGACTTCCTCGCCGCCGCTTCCGGTTCCGGGGGCGCGAAAAAGGGTTTTATCAGCCTGGAACGGGCCGCGCCCGGCGGAAACGGCCTGTCCCGCTGTACCATCACCATAAACCGGGAATCGGGGCCGGAGCTTCTCTCCCTCATTTCCGCGGACGTTTCCGACTATCTTTCCGCCCTCATGGCCCCCATCGCCACCGGGGAACAGTTTACCAGGGATGAATACTTTATCCTGCTGGCTTCTGTGTACGGCCAGGAAACAGCGGATGAAATTCGCGGCGCTTCCATCAGAGCCTCCATAAATTTTCCCGGCCCCATCAGCGCTGTCCGGGGGGGAACATGGTCGGACCGGCTGGCCGAATTCACCATCCCCCTGGCGGACCTGCTGGTCCTTGAAGAGCCGTTGGTCTACGAAGTCCGGTGGAAGTGAACGCGCAAGCCCCGGAACCCGCTGCGCCGCCGGCGGGTTCCGGGGTATGGCCCCTTCGCAACAAATGAATTGACTGCGCGCCAGCGCGCGTTTTTAAACCCTTCTGGAAACCCAACCGGGGGTTTTCAGAGGTTCCCCTTCTTTTTTTGAACAAATCCAATTTATTTTTATCGAGTGTTTTTTCTCCAGACATACATCGTTTTTATAAAAAACGAGACCGTTCCAAAACCGCCGTTTTGAAACAGCCGCCCTGAATTCAAACGATTATTTTTTATCGATTAATTTTTATTGAAAAAATTATTTTTTATAAAAAATTTTAAAAATTTTAAAAAAATAGTTGACAGCCTGTTTTTTGTAAGTTAGAATAAACTTATTCGGCTGTCAGCCGGATAGACTTGTGTCGGACTTTAGTCCGCGATAACCAACCGGGTTATTGAACAAGTCCAATCACATTCAAGGAGCATCATCATGGGAAAAGAAAATTGCAAACGTTTTGAAGGAAAAGCCGCCGTTGTTACCGGCGGTGCTTCGGGGATCGGCAAGGCCGTCGCGGTAAAACTGGGGATGCAGGGCGCCAAAGTGGTAGTGGCGGATCTGAAAGAAGACGCCGCCCGGACGGTAGCCGATGAGATTAATGCCGCCGGCGGCACGGCGCTGCCTTTTGCCGCCGATGTTACCGACCCCGGGGCAAACGAAGCCATGGTGGATTTTGCGGAAAAAAAATTTGGCGCCCTGCATCTGGCCTTCAATAACGCCGGCATCGCCGGCCCCAACGGAATTCTTGCCGATGTTCCGGTTGAAGGTTACCGCAAAGTCATCGAAATAAACCTCAACGCGGTCTTTTACGGGATGCACGCGCAAATTCCGGCAATGCTGAGGGCCGGAAGCGGCGCCATCGTCAACACCGCCTCCATCCTCGGTCTGGTGGGCGAAGCGGACCTGGTGGCCTACGTTGCCGCAAAACACGGCGTAACCGGCCTGACAAAAGCGGCAGCCCTGGGGTATTCGGACAAGGGCATCCGGATCAATTCCATACATCCAGGGTACATCGAAACGCCCCTGATTTCCTTCCTGACCGAAGAGGCCCGCCAGCATCTGAAATCGCAGCACGCGCAGAACCGTTTCGGCACCACCGAGGAAGTAGCCAATACGGTCCTGTTTCTGCTTTCCGACGAGGCATCGTTTGTCTCCGGCTCGCAGTTTGTGGTGGACGGCGGCTACACCGCCCACTAAACAGCGCCTGCCCGCAATGGAGGCGTTGGTGGCCGGAATTCCTTAAGGACTCTCCGGAAACCCAACCGGAGTTTCCGGAGAGTCCCCAAAATTCCTGATTTTGGCAAATTTTCCCCCAAAATCACCCAATGCGATTAAAAAAATTATTGCTAAATTCCCGGTTTGACTATAGAATTAAGAGTATTGTCAAAAAGATAAATTTTTATCTATAAAAATTTCCAGATATGGGGGTATCCATGACCGATACGGCGCTCAACAAAAACGGGGAGGGGGCGATAAATTTCCCTCCGGAACTGATTTCGTTTATTAATGAATGGAAGGAAAAACCGGGGAGTCTTATTATGATTTTGCACAAGACCCAGGAAACCTTCGGGTACATTTCCCGCCCCGCGGCGGAGAAAATCGCTCTGATCACCGGGATCCGTCTGGCGCGGATCTACGGGGTGATCACGTTTTACCATTTTTTCAAAACCACCATGCCGGGGAAACACAGAATTTCCGTGTGTTTGGGAACCGCCTGCTACCTCAAGGGCGGGGCGGACCTTATCGAAGAATCCCGGAAACTCCTCAACATTGGAGAGGGGGGAGTAACCGCGGACGGGCTTTTTTCCATCGATCCGGTCCGCTGTGTGGGCTGCTGCGGCCTTGCCCCGGTGATGGTTGTGGGAAACGATACCTACGGCAAACTGACCAAAAGCATGATCCCCGGCATCATCGCCAAATACCAGGCGGCCAAGGCGTGATGCCGTCTGCCCCGGCCCTGCGCGGCGTTTCTGCCGGGGTAGTTTGAAACCGGAGTTTTCATGCATTTTACCCTTTGCGACCTGGTGACGGATATTACGCAGAATGCCGCCGAGTCGGGGGCAAGCCGGGTGGAGCTTGAAATCCGGGAGACCTGGTCCGGCGCGCCGGGGGCGGGGGAGTTCCGCTTTACGGTGCGGGATAACGGCAAGGGAATGAGCCCGGAGGAACGGGGCCGGGCCCTTGACCCCTTTGTGACCGACGGGGAAAAACATCCCAACCGGAAGGTTGGGCTGGGGATTCCCTTTCTAATCCAAACCGCGGAGCAGAGCGGCGGGGGCTGGGAACTGCGATCCGAAAAGGGCCGGGGCACCGCCATCAGCGCGTGGTTTGATCTGGCAAACATAGACACCCCTCCCCAGGGGGATCTGCCGGGGATGTTTCGGACGATCCTGCTTTTTGCGGGGCCCGAAGAACTGAGCATCCGCCGGATCCGGCAGGGAGGGGCGGGCGATCTGGACTACCGGTGCCGCAAGACGGAGCTTGCCGAAGCGCTGGGGGATTTGGAAGACGCGGGGTCTTTGGCGCTGCTCGGCCAGTACCTAAAGTCCCTGGAAGAGGACGAAGACGAGGACGAAAACAACGAGACGGCAGGAGAGGCCGATCTTACCAACGAAGAGGAGAGGGAAAATGGCAAAAATGACGCTGGAGGAACTGAGAAAACTCAGGGACTCCAAAAAAAATGATCTGCGGAAGCGGGAGGCCGAGGGCAAGGAAATTCAAATTGTCGTCGGCATGGGAACCTGCGGCATCGCCGCGGGGGCAAAGGTAACTCTGGACACCTTCATCAAAGCTCTGGATGAAAACAAGCTGGTAGACAGCGTGCTGATCCGTCAGACCGGATGCATGGGACTCTGCCATTCGGAACCCACCGTGGAGGTTAGCGTTCCCGGTATGCCGCCGGTGATCTACGGCAAGGTTGACGCCGCCACCGCGGAAGAGATCGTCAAAAAACACCTGATCGGCAGGGAACTGCTGGATAACCACATCCTTGACCGCCCCGCGGCGGACATCATGGGTTCAAGGTAAGGAGCAAGAAATGGCATATAACCACTACATTCTTACCTGCGCCGGGACGGGCTGCGAATCCAGCAAGGGCGTTGAGATTTACGATAGGCTGAACGCCGAAGCGGAACGGCAGGGCGTCAAGGGCGAAGTTCAGATCGTCAAGACCGGCTGTTTCGGCTTCTGCGAACGGGGCCCCATTGTGAAAGTGCTACCCGAAGAATCTTTCTATGTGGATGTCAAACCCGAAGACGCCGCGGAAATTATCGCCGAGCAGATCCTCAAGGGCCGGGAAGTCAAACGGCTTCTGTATAAGGGTGAGGACGGCGGCAAGGCCGTCAATACGGTGGAGGACATTGAATTTTACCAGAAACAGTTCCGGGTGGTGCTGCGAAACTGCGGGGTCATCAACCCGGAAAGCATTGATGAATACATCGCACGGGAAGGGTATCTGGGCCTTGAAAAAGCCCTGTTTGAATGGAGTTCCGAAGACCTGATCAACGAAATAAAGGTTTCCGGACTCCGGGGCCGGGGCGGCGCGGGCTTCCCCACCTGGATGAAATGGGACCTGACCCGGAAAGCCCAGGGCGATGTCAAATACGTCATCTGCAACGCCGACGAAGGAGACCCCGGAGCTTACATGGATCGATCCACCATTGAGGGCGACCCCCATTCGGTCATCGAGGGAATGATCACCGCGGGAAAGGCCATCGGCTCCCATCAGGGCTTTGTCTATATCCGGGCGGAATATCCCCTGGCCATCGACCGGCTCAAGATCGCCATTCAGCAGGCCAGGGACTACGGTCTTTTGGGGAAAGATATCCTCGGTTCGGGCTTCGATTTTGACATTGAGATCCGGCTGGGCGCGGGGGCCTTTGTCTGCGGCGAAGAAACGGCGCTGATCAAATCGGTGGAAGGGAACCGGGGTACGCCCGTACCCAAGCCGCCCTTCCCGGCGAACAAGGGGCTCTGGATGCGGCCCACGGTTATCAACAACGTGGAAACGCTGGCCAATATCCCGGTGATTACCGCCAAGGGCGGCCTCTGGCTCGCAAAAATCGGCACCGAAAAATCCAAGGGCACCAAGGTCTTCGCCCTTACCGGCAAGGTAAAAAATTCGGGGCTCGTGGAAGTGCCCATGGGAACCACCCTGCGGGAGATTATCTTCGACATCGGCGGCGGCATCAAGGACAAGAAAAAATTCAAAGGCGTCCAGACCGGCGGCCCATCGGGGGGCATCCTTACCGAAAAGAGCCTGGACACCCCCATCGACTACGAAAGCCTTACCGCCATGGGTTCCATGATGGGCTCCGGCGGCATGATCGTCATGGACGAGGACGACTGCGTGGTTGACGTGGCCCGGTTCTACATGGACTTCTGTGTGGATGAGTCCTGCGGCAAATGCTCGCCCTGCCGGATCGGCACCACCCAGATACTCAACATCCTGGAAAAAATCACCGGCGGCAACGGCGAGGAAGGAGACCTGGCCAAACTGGAAACCATCGGCAGGGCCATGACCAAGGCGTCTCTCTGTATGCTCGGCGGTACCGCGGCGAACCCTACCCTGTCCACCGTGCGGAATTTCCGGAACGAGTATCTGGAACATATCCATGACAAAAAATGCAAGGCCGGAAAATGCAAGCACCTGCTCCGGTTTATCATCGATCAGGACAAGTGTACCGGATGCAGCCTCTGCGCCCGGAAGTGCCCAAGCGACTGCATCAGCCAAACCACGGAGGTCCGGGGGGACAAGAAAAAGCCGCCCTACGTGATCGATCAGAGCAAATGTATCAAGTGCGGCGAATGTTTTACCAGCTGCAAATTTGATGCCATCAGCAAAAGCTAGGAGAGTACCATGATAAACGCAAAAATAAACGGCATACCTGTTGAAGTGGAGGAAGGGACTTCGATTTTGAATGCGGCCAAAAAAATCAATATCAAAATCCCCAGCCTCTGTTACAATCCCGACCTGCCCCCCTGGGCGTCCTGCGGGATCTGCATCGTCCGTCTGGAAGGAACCCCCAAAATGATTCGGGCCTGCACCACCCCCATCGACAACAATATGAGCATCATCACCCATGACCCGGAAATAATCGCGGTCCGGCGCACGGTGCTGGAGCTGATCCTTTCCAACCACCCCAACGACTGCCTCCAGTGCCCCCGGAACGGCAACTGCGAACTCCAGTCCCTGGCGGCGGAATTCGGCATCCGGCAGGTTCCCTACAAAAAGGTCCTCAACGCCCTGCCCATAGATGACTCAAATCCCGCCATCATTCTGAACCCGGAAAAGTGCATCCGCTGTGGACGCTGCGTCAAAGTCTGCCAGGAAGTGCAGAATGTCTGGGCCCTGGAGTTCCTGGGCCGGGGCATCAAGGGCCGGATCGCTTCGGCGGCGGACGCGCCTCTGGGGGAAAGCCCCTGCATCAAATGCGGCCAGTGCGCGGCCCACTGTCCCGTGGGAGCCATCTACGAACGGGACGACACCATGACGCTGTGGTCCGCCCTGCAAAACCCCGATCAGCATACGGTGGTTCAGATCGCCCCCGCGGTCCGGGTAGCCCTGGCCGAAGAATTCGGCCTGCCGCCGGGAACCATCATCACCAAAAAAATCTACGCCGCCCTCCGGCGGCTGGGCTTTAACACGATCTTTGACACCAATTTTTCCGCGGACCTTACGATCATGGAAGAGGGAACCGAACTGGTAAAGCGGCTCACCGCCGGGGGAGACATTCCCCTTATCACCAGTTGCTGCCCCGCCTGGGTCGATGATATGGAAAAATACTACGCCGACATGATCCCCAATTTCTCCACCGCCAAATCCCCCCAGCAGATGATGGGGGCCATGATCAAAGCCTACTGGGCTCCGAAGGCGGGGCTGGACCCGGACAAGGTCTACTCCGTGTCCGTCATGCCCTGCACCGCGAAAAAGTGGGAAACCAAACGGAACGACGACATGAAGAGCGCCGGGCATCATTACGATGTGGATCTGTCCATTACCAGCCGGGAGCTTGCCCGGATGATCAAACAGGCGGGCATTGATATCCTTGCCCTTGAGGATGAAGAGCCGGACAACCCCATGGGCCCCTACACCGGTGCGGGGACGATCTTCGGCGTTACAGGCGGCGTTATGGAAGCGGCGGTCCGGAGCGCCTATTTCCTCGTTACCAAAAAGGAACTGGGGGATGTGAACTTCCTGCCCGTCCGGGGCCTTGAGGGGGTAAAGGAAGCAGAGGTTGATTTCCAGAACGGAACCAAAATCCGCATCGCCGTGGCCCACCAGATGGGCAACATCGCCGCAGTGCTGGACAAGATCCGGGCCGCCCGGGCCGCGGGCCAGGAGACACCCTACCACTTTGTGGAGGTTATGGCCTGCCGGGGCGGCTGCATCGCCGGGGGAGGCCAGCCCTATGGCGCTACCGACGAGGTCCGGGCCCAGCGGATTGCGGGGCTTTACAAAGACGACCAAAAGTCCAGCTACCGCTGCTCCCATCAAAACCCCTTCATCCAACAGGTTTACCAGGAATTTCTGGGCGAGCCCACGGGCCACAGGGCCCACGAACTTTTACACACCAAATACGTGGAGCGGCCTCTGTATTTGAAATAAGAGCCCGGAACACGGAACAGTCTTGCCCGTGTTATGCGGGCGAAGGAGGCTACGGCATGAAAGACGTATTTTTATTGTGGGCGCGATACAACCGGGAGGCGAATCAAAAAGTCTATTCGCTCTTGACGGGTATGTCCAACGAAGACCGGGAAACAGACCGGAGCAGCTACTACGGAAGCCTCTCGAGCCTGTTCCGGCATATTTTGGGGGGAACCAGTTTTTTCCTGGGGATGTTCAGGAGCGCCCTGCCGGACCGGGACCAGGTTCAGAAAACGCTGGCCCCGCTGGAGGGCATCATCCTGCCCAAAGACCGCCTGAGCGAAGCCCAGTGGAACGACTTGGGCGCCGCCCGGGAAAGTCTTGACAGGATGCTTGAAGATTTTGCCGGCCTGCTGGCGGACGACGACTTCCGGGCCCCGGTAAAACTCGGCTGGTACGGGGGGAACCCCGGCTCGGTTCCCCTTCATTTTCTGTTGCACAATCTGAACGCCCACGGCGTCCATCACCGGGGGCAGATTTCCCAGATTCTGGACGAACTGAAAATTGACAACGACTACTCGGGGATCAACGTTCAGTTTTTGCGGCCCTGACGAACCAAGCCGCCCCGGCGTTTCGGCGCCGGGGCGGTTTTCTAAACCCCTTCTTTGACGATCTCGATTTTGATCCCGTCGTTTTGATCCGGCTCATCCTTGGGGGGCACCCGCACCTTGAGGATGCCGTTTTTGTAGACCGCCTTGACCTGATCCTGGGCGTATTTGTCCAGAGGGACATAGTACTTTTGTTTTTCAATGTCTTTCATCTTAAGGCGGCGTTTGAAATACCGCACATTGTCCTCTGGCCGGGGGTTCGCCGGTTCCTCCCCGGTTCCTTCCTCCCCGGTTTTTTCCGCCATCCTGGCGGAGAAGACCATATAGTCTCCCTGAAAAGACAGGCTGATGTCCTTTTCGTCAAAACCGGCCAGGGCGAATTCAAACACCATGCTCCGGTCGGCGGTCATGTAGACGTTCATGGGAGGGTAGGAATAGTTGGGATAAAAATCGGTGTTTTCGTCGAAAAAATTCTTCCCGAAGACGCCGCCGGGCCCAAAGCGCCCTCCCCTGCCGCAGCCTTCCGGGTCTATCCCGCCGCCGTATTGCTGAAAATTCCGGTGAATCTCGTCCTTGAAATCCTGGGCCGCTTCAAAAATTTCGTCAAAAATGCTGCCCAGATCCATGTAACCTCGTGCGCCTTTCATATAAGGCTCCTTTCATACCCGCAGGTACGCGCGTCCGTACCGGACGCCTGCCGTCCTTTCGGCCCGGCCTGGATGGGACCCTCATACGAGCGGCCCCGGGGGGAAAACCCCTCTTTACAATATATCCCTTTTCCCCGGATCAGGCAACCCTTCGGTTATTTTTTGAAACGAGGGGCTGCTTTTCCCGGGGCTCACCGGCTTTTACGCCGCCCATAACGAACCAGGCCCCCAGCATACAGAGGCCGCCGAAGATAAAAATTCCCCAAAAACCGGCCAGGTCGATGATCGCCCCGGTTATGGGGGGCGCCAGAATGGCGGCGCTTTGGCTGAACAGATAGTAAAGCCCCGTGTAGATCCCCATGGTACCGAAACTCGCCATCTGCCAGAGCATGGGGAAGGAATTTACCACCACCCCAATCCAGACCGCGCCGTAAAGGAACATGAGGGCCAAAAAAATCACCAGCGCCCCCGCCGGCCCCAGCCCGGCCCGGGGGGCGATAAGGCCGCTTATGGGGATCAGAAACAGAACCAGGGCCAAGAGAGACAGGCTCAGCCGGATAAACCGGCGCCGCCCCAGCCTGTGGGCCAGGTACCCCGCCGGAACCGCCATGATCACGCTGGCAAGGCCCGCTACCCCCTGGGGCTGGGCGGCGCTTCCCGGAGCGGCTCCCATGACTTCCACCAGAAAAAGGCTCAAAAAAGGCTTGGCCCCCTCGTAGGCGGTGAACCAAAGAAACAGGGAAATCAGAATCCGGATCACGCTGGAATCCCGTTCCGGTTCCCCTTCCGTTCTTTTGGGGGCAAACACCTGCTTCACCGAAGTCCAGACCGAAATTTTTTCTTCCGTCTCTTCCTGTTTTTCCGGCAGTCTTTCCCGGACAAAGATCAACAGCACCAGCACCGCAAGCAGGATCCCGCCAGAGGCGATATTGAAGGGCAGGCTCTCCCGGATGACCATGAACCGGGCCAGAATCAGCGTGCTGACCGTAAGCCCGATACCGCCCATCATGTTGATAACCCCGTTTGCCTCGGAGCGGTAATCGCCGGGGATCGTGTCGGGCATCAGGGCCACCACCGGCCCCCGGACTGAGGTTTTGAAGATGTTAAACAGGAAAATAATTCCGATCAACGCCGGAAGGGAAAATGCCGCCAGCGGGGGGATCAAACTGAACAGCGCCGCGGAAATGGGGAGCATCACCACGATAAACGGCATACGGCGGCCTATCCGGGTCCGGGTCCGGTCGGACCATACGGAAATAAAGGGGATGAGCAGCAACTGGAGTACATTGTCCAGGGTCATGACGCCCCCAATTGCTGTTTTGGAATCAATATACCGCCCCAGAAACAGCGGCACATAGGTATCGTAGAGGGGGTCCATGAGTCCCATGGTGAAGAACCCAAAGCCGATGAGGAAGGTAAGTCCCGCGTATGTTCGGAACCCGTCTTTGGCCGGTTTAGCGTCAGCCATGACCAGCCTCCCCCTCACTGAAGCGCGCCAACATTGCGGGTCTACGCCAAAAACCGGTCAAGGGATGACACCGGAGCAGTGTCGATGAGACACGCTTCGCGTACCGGTACGGGGCCCCGGTGATTAGGTTCGGCTTTTCCGGTATATACATGATTGGTGGGCGATACTGGATTTGAACCAGTGACTTCTACCGTGTGAAGGTAGCACTCTCCCACTGAGTTAATCGCCCACCAATCATGCACAGAAAAATGCCGAACCATAGCGCTCCCCCGCAGAGTTAATCGTCCGCCAACCGGCCGGTCCGCGCCGTATAAAAGTAGCATGGTTCCCTGTCAAAAGTCAATGGATCGATTTGTTCAAAAACTGAAGTTTTGGAACAGCCTCAATGGACTGTTCGATAACTCGAGCTCCGGTTCGTGGCGGGGTATCGGTCAACCGCCGGTTTGCGGGTCATTTTTATCCCGTACTTCCGGCGGGGTTCCCAGGTATTCGTCCAGAACCGCCTGTTCGCCCTCCGGAAAGGAATCAAAGTCCAGGGAAATGATCCGGTTCCCGCCGGCCATGCGGCAGACCGGGGAAAGGATCGTATCCCCGGCCCGGAGGCTGCATTCGGGCAGTTCCATCTGGAGACTCAGGCCTCTGGTCATGGCGGGGTTTACGGGAAGAAACGAAAGGCCCGCCGCGGAGACGTTTTTTACTTCTCCAAAGATGAGAGTTCCGTCAACAGGGTTGACGATAAATAGGCCAAAGCGTTTTTCTGTTCCAGTCTGGCGGAAACGGGGTTTCCGTTTTTCTTCCACCGGAATGTACCGGCTCAGGATGCCCTGGAACCGGTCTATTTCTTCCGGATCTTCCAGGGCTTCGGCGATAATGCCGCTGACCCCCAGAAAAAAAGCCTGGGAACTTTCTTCCAAAGGGAATTTTTCCCCCTTGAGAATGATGATGGGGCAGGCTTCTTTGGGACGCTGGCTCCTGACAAACTGGACCAGAATCTTCCAGTGCCGGGGGAAGTCCCTGGCGCTGATGATGATCGCCGCGGGGTCTATTTCTTCCACATTGTCCATGGCCTTGAGGACATGCCGGTAGCGGATAAGTTCAAATCCCAGGGGTTCCGTGTAGCGGGAAACAAGTTCGCCGCTTTCATCGGAACCAAGGATCAGCAATAACTTCATTTGGTTCCCAGGTTGACTACCGAGTAATCAACAACCGTCCAAATATCATCTTTTCGCTGCAGGTAATAGGTATACCGCTTTCTTTCAGTATAATTCCCGGTTTTGAATTCTTCCAGTGCCGTAACGGTTCCTTCCAGATTGTTGTACTCCGTCCGTTCAATGGTGAAATCCGTGGGGATGGTGGCGATGTCGCCGTCGGTAACAGCGCTTTCCAGTTCCCGGCGGTAGCGTTCCAGTATCCGGCGGCGGCCTTCTTCCCCTTCGGCCAGCCACTGCCGTTTAAGGACGGGGTCGCGGGAAATCATGGCTTCCAGATCCAGGTAGAGGAAAAATTTTTCCCACTGGGTTTTTTGCCGGGCGGAAAGGAGGTATGATACCACTTCGTCGGGGGCGAGTTTTTCCCGGGCCAGGATCGCGTTGGTTTCCACGTCCATGGCCAGGGGGACGCCATCAGGACCGGGGATCGAAGCGGCCCGGAGGTTCAGGTTCAGGCGGTTTGATTGAAGCATCCGCGCCGCCGTGGGCGCGGCATCGGAACGGTACAGTTCCGGGTAGACCCTGGCCTGCACGATGTAGGAGCCGGGCCGGGAAAGGTTCACATAGTCCCGGAGGTCCTCCACAAAGGAAAAGGATTCCCCGCTTTCCACAAGGATTTCCCGGAAAAAAACCTGCCGACTGGCGGTGCGCTTGCGGATCAGGGTATCGGCGGCGTCCAGGGGCCGGTTGTTCATGGTTCTGATGTCAAAATCCACGGAAAAGGCCCGCTCGTCCGCCAGTTTGAAGCGGTAAGCTGCGGGACTGTTGTTGGCGATGGTTATCTGTACATAAACGGGATCGGTCTCCACAAAGTAAACCCGCTTGTCAAAATACCGGATGTTGAAAGAGACGCTTCCCGGCTCCGGGGGCTCTTCCGCGGCTTCTGCGGGCGGCAGCGGGGTCAGCCCCCAAAAAAGAGCCAGCAACGCCGGGGCGGCCCGGAGGATCATGGTTGTCTTAGATTTCACGGCGGAACTCCTCACCGGAAAACGCCCGCCGCAGCGGCGCGCCGCGTCTCCCGGTCTATTTTGTGTCTGTCCATAATGTGTCTCCATAATATGGACAGTCTCTATTTAAAAAAAGATACACCTACACTATAGTAATCGGTAGATCAACATGAATACCTTATCCTTTCCTGCCTTCCTTTCGGGAATTGAAGCTTCACCTTCCGTCTCGGCCTGCGCTTCCGCCTTTCGGGGAGGAAAATTTCCCCTGGAAATCGAAGGGGCCGAGGGGTCCTTTGGGGCCCTGCTGATCGCCGCCCTGTACCGGGCCAGGCCGGGGCTTTTCCTCGCCGTGGCCCCCTCGGATGGGGAGGCGGCGGATCTGGTCCTGGATCTGCGGAACACCGGCGTTCCTGTGGAACTGCTTCCCTGGTGGGGGGCCCTGCCGTACCGGGAAATGCCCCCCCTCTCGGCGGTGTTCGGCGACCGGAGCCGGGTCCTGAGCGGCCTGGCCCTGGGGAGGCCGGAGGTGGTGATTGTGCCGGAACGGGCCTTTCTGAGCCCCCTGCCGCCCCCGGATTATGTCAAAAAGCTCCTGATAACGGTGAAGCCCGGCGGGGCCATTGATACGGCGGCCCTGGCTAAAACCCTGATCCAATACGGTTATACCCGGACGCCCAGGGTTCAGGTTCACGGGGAATTCGCCCTCCGGGGAGAGGTGCTGGACATCCTTATGGGGGGCGATGACGACGCATACCGGATTCTCTTTGATTTTGACCGGGTGGAGTCGATTAAACGCTTCGACCCCCTGGATCAGAGCGGCCTTGAAAAGGTTTCCGAACTTTTGATCCGGCCCCTCCGGGAACTGGTCTGGACCGACGACCGGATCGACGCCTTGAGTAAAAATCTGGAAGCCCTTGACGAATTCGCTGAAAATGGCCGGGTCATTATCGAAGACCTGATCAGCCGCCGCATGATCCCCGGCGAGGAACTGCTCTTCCCCCTGGCCTTTGAAAAGCCCGCCGTCCTGATGGATTATCTGGGGGACGGCGGGACGGTGATCTACCTGGACCGGGAGCGGCTGGAAAACGCCCAGGAAAGCCTGGACCGGGAATACCGGAGCCTCTACGCCAAAGCCCGCCGGGAACGGGAAGTCCCCCGTCCCGAACGGCTGCTCCTCAATTTCGCCGGGCTGATGTCGATCCCAAAACGGCGGGTTTCTTTCCGTACGATTAAGGGCCAGGGCGAGGAAGACGCCCACCGGATCAACATCAGCTGCGATCCCCCCCGGAGCTTTTTCGGCAACATTACCTACCTCCGGGAAGAATTCACCGCCCTCACCGCCCAGGGCTGGCACATCGTGGTGGCCGCCGAGTCGGAAGTCCAGGCTGGCCGGATTCAGGAACTTTTACGGGAGAGCGAGAACGAGGTATCGGTGATAGCGGCTCCTCTTTCCGCGGGGTTTTCCTTGCCGGAAATCAAAGTCCTGGTGATTCAGGAAAACGAAATTTTCGGGCGGCGAAAACGGCCCCCGCGGTCGCTGAAAACCGTGCGGAGCGCGGCCATCGACACCTTTGTGGAACTCAACCCCGGGGATTACGTGGTTCATGTGCATTACGGGATTGGCCTCTTCAAGGGAATCGAGCGGGTCAAGGCCCTGGGGCATGAGCGGGATTATGTGAAGCTGGAATACCTGGGAGAAGAGATGGTCTTTGTTCCCATTGAACAGGTGAATCTGGTACAACGGTATATCGGGAATGAGGGAGCGCCGCCCCGGATGGACAAGCTGGGTTCCAAAAGCTGGGAGAACCGGAAGGGCCGGGTGAAAAAATCCGTGGAAGACATCGCGGAGCGGCTTATCGAACTGTACTCCAAACGGAAAAAAGCCCAGGGCTTTGCCTTTCCCGGCGACACCGAATGGCAGACCATGTTCGAGGCCAGCTTCCCCTTTGAGGAAACCGGGGATCAGCTCCGCTGCGTGGAGGAGATCAAGGCCGACATGGAAAGCTCCCACCCCATGGACCGGCTGGTCTGCGGGGACGTGGGTTTTGGCAAAACCGAAGTGGCGGTCCGGGCCTGCTTCAAGGCGATCATGGGGGGGAAGCAGGCGGCTTTTCTGGCCCCCACTACGATCCTGGCGGAGCAACATTATGAAAATTTTCAGGAACGATTCTCCCAGTTCCCCGTCCGGCTTGCCATGCTCTCCCGTTTCGTGGATCAGCGGCGGGCGAAAAAAATTCTCGAAGAAGTAAAAAACGGCCAGGTCGATTTACTGGTGGGGACCCACCGGATCATCCAGAAGGATGTGATGTTCAGAAACCTGGGGCTCATGGTGATCGATGAGGAACAGCGGTTCGGGGTAAAGGACAAGGAGCGGCTCAAGGAACTGAAAAACAATGTGGACTGCCTTACCCTGAGCGCCACCCCCATCCCCCGGACTCTCCACATGAGCCTCCTCAAAATCCGGGACATGAGCCTTTTGGCCACTGCGCCCCAGAACCGGCATCCCATTGAAACCGTTATCGACGAGTTTAACGAGGAGCGGCTGGCCCAGGCGATCCGGCGGGAGGTGGAGCGGGGCGGGCAGATATTCTTCCTCCATAACCGGGTGGAAAGTCTCCGGGAAACCCGGATGCAGATTGAACGGCTCGTGCCGGAGATGCTGGTGGAAACCGCCCACGGCCAGATGAGCGCCCATGAGCTTGAAGATGTGATGCACCGCTTTATCCACGGGGGCTTTCACGTCCTGGTGTCCACCACGATTATCGAAAACGGCATTGATATTCCCAACGACAATACGATCATCATCGACCGGGCGGACATGTATGGCGTTTCGCAGCTCTACCAGCTCCGGGGCCGGGTGGGCCGTTCCGACCGGGTGGCCTACGCATACCTCTTTTACCCCAGGGACAAAGCCCTCTCCGAAGTGGCCATGAAGCGGCTCCAGGTTATTTCCGATTTTACCGAATTGGGATCGGGCTTCAAAATCGCCATGAAGGACATGGAGATCCGGGGGGCGGGGAACCTGCTGGGCCGGGAACAATCGGGGGACATTTATTCGGTGGGCTTCGACCTCTACCTCAGGATGCTGGACGAGGCGGTGAAGCGGCTGGAGGACAGCCAGTACGAGGCGGAGACCGAAACCCTGCTGGAACTGGAATACTCAGGCTTCATCCCCGACACGTATATTGACTCCCCCCAGGAAAAAATGGAAATCTACAAAAAGATCGCCTCGGTGCGGGATACGGAAGACCTGGAGCGGGTCTACGCCGAACTCCTGGACCGCTTCGGCCCACCGCCGGACGAGGCGGCCTCGCTCCTGGCCCTGGCGGAGATCCGGATCATCTGCCGGAAAATTGCCGTCTCGTCCCTCCGGGAACGGGGCGGGCTGGTGCGGGTGGAACTGGAGAAAGTTTCCCGGGTGAAGGTAGACCGGCTGGTCAGGCTGATGATGGAATCTTCCGGCAAGGTGAAGCTGGATCCCAAAGCGCCCAATGTGCTGATCCTGGCCGCCGGGAACATCGGCCTGAAAGAAAAAAGCGAATTTATCCGGGAGAAACTGGCGGCCCTGGCGGGATGAGATCCTGCCCTCCGTGGTTTTTTTGTGATACCCTGTAGAATCCGGTGTGCCGGAGGAGTGTTGACGTGAAACTGATTAAAACCATTTTTATTTTTATCCCTGTCGTGGCCGCCATGATTCTGCTGACCCCTTTCGGGGTGATCGTGTTTATCGGCAGCCTCATCGGTTTACGGAAACCGGTAGCGCGCATGATGTACCGTATCGCCCAGGGCTGGGCCCTGATGATGATCACGTTTACCGGCTGCAAGATGACCGTAACGGGGCGGGAGCATATCCCCAAAAAAGGCGGGGTCTGTTTTGTCAGCAACCACGGCAGCATTTTTGACATTGTACTCCACCTGGCCTACGACGGCAGGCCCATCGGCTTCATCGCCAAAAAAGAGCTGGCCTATATTCCCTTCCTCAATATGTGGATCCACCTTTTGGGAGGCCTCTTTATCGACCGGAAAAATATCCGCCGCGCGGTGAAAACCATCAACAGGGGCATTGCCCGGATTAAGGCCGGGGGCGCCATGATCATCTTCCCCGAAGGCCATCGTTCCCGGGGTCAGGGACTGCTCCCCTTCCGCCCCGGCGCCCTCAAGCTGGCCACCCAGTCGGGCGCCCCCATTGTTCCTGTGGCCCTGGCGGGTAGTTACGACGTGTTTGAGCGGCAGTACCGGCTCCAGCCGGGCCCCGTGGGGGTCCACTTCGGCGAACCCATTTTTACCGCGAGCCTCCCCGCCGAAGGCCGGAAAAACGCCCTGGCCGATCAGGTTTACGAGGTGATTAAAGGGGCGCTGGGATAAGCTCCCGGAGACGGCGGTTCCGGTCAAGGCGGTCCGTCAGACACGGGCTTTCGGGAAGATCTCCGGATTAACCACGGCTAGTTGCGGGGCGGGAGCAGGAAGTACCCCGGAATCTTTGCCGGGAACGAGACTCGAACTCGTTTGATTTCTGTAATTCATTGTAATATAAAGAATTAGATAAGCATGAACCTGATATGCCTACGCTTTGCCTACGGGTGGTGAGTGGGTTTTCAACTCCTTCCCGCAGGTGGTCAAGGCTCCGGGGTGAGGGTACATCGGAACCTTCCCATCTTGCCGGGTCTTATAAAACCCCTTTACAGGCGTATAGCGGCCTTATATAGGGCATGAGAGCCCCGAATGTAGAGAAACACGATCCGTGGCAAGAAACGCCTCCCAGGGGCCTTTTCGTGCGTCTGGGGGGCTGTTTCGCGGGGGTCTGCCAGATACGGAATATCCACCAGCCTTGGACGGCCTTTTGTAGAAATATGGGATAGATTACGGCGTAACCGGCCGGTGAGGTTTTAGCGGAGCTTGGAAAAGTCCAAAGTCGGACATTTCCAGACTGGTTGCAAAATAATACATTTTGCGTAAGTTCATTTTGCCGGGGGTTCCGGGCTTCAACTTACGCTTGCAAAATCCGGCAATTGGTAGTATATTTGAATTGCCGCCGGGGTCGTTTCGGACGTTGGCTCAAGGGGACCAGAAATGGTCAGCACGAGGCACCCGGTCCGCGCATTTTCCAAAAAGTCCGTATCTCCATTTTAGACGGTCCCCGTTCAATCGTTGCCAGATAAATTGTTTCGCTGATTTTCTTGGTAAATAAAATCTTTTTGTTGCCCCGCTTGTCCTCTCCGGTATGTTCCACCGTGTCAAACTCATTGAGGACCAGGGGAATGAAGGCAAAATCATCCGGGGTGATGTCCACCTGGCCCCTGAGGGCCTCCTCGTGTCCATGCTGTTTTTTTATGTGCCGTGTACCGCTATCGGTAATAAAAACCGCCTGAATATCATTCCCTGTCAGATTCAAGAATTCCGCCTTGAGCCTGTCCGATATGGCAAATTCTATCTTTACGGTAGGGCTGCGACCGTCCCAGACATTACGCGCCAGATCAACCAGCAGGGTTGCTTCCGGGTATGCCTGTTTTATGGCATCAATACCATTCATGGGGCTATATCTCCTCCCCGGTGTCGTTCATCTTGAATACCGTTTCAAAAATGATAGTCAATTCCCGCCTGTTTCATAATACCGTTGGCCACATGCCGGATCCGTATCTCCCCGTCCACCGTGATATTTCTCCCGGTGATGGGGCTGTGCCATATATCATGATCGCCTTTCCCATGCCGTACAAAGCGGCACCCATGATCATAGAGTATCTGGCGGACTTTCTTTTCATACTCCGCCATTACGCGATAACCGCCTGGCGTTCCATTTTGAAAAGCAGGTGAATATCCGTATACGGTTGTCCGTTCATCTCAAGGATTTCTGGCGCCGCCATTTTTACCCGACCGATCAAGGTATCTAGGGAAGTGTCTTCAAGGATTATGGGAATATCATCATTAAGGGCATACCATTTGGATGCCTCGTCATCCCAGTTTAATAAAACGGTGTATTCATTCATGGCTATATCTCCTATACCCTAGTATAAAGGGTTCGGGGTTATTTGTCCCCGCCCTCCGGGGTGTCTTTCATGTACTCCATGATGTCCCCAGGTTGGCAGTTCAGATATTCACAGATACGGATTATGACCTTCCCATCCACTGGCTGGCCCTTTGACAACTTGGCAAGAGTAGGGCCGGTTATAATTTTGTCTTTTACCAAATCCATCTTTTTTTTGCTCTGGTTCAATAGCAGGTGAAATAAGGGCAGGTAGGAAATTCCCATGAAATACTCCTTCACAATACCAATATAAATCCTATCGGCTAGCATGTCAACAAACATTTAATAAAAGTAAAAAAAGCTGAAAAAAATGAAAAAATCGCTTGATAATTTAATAATTGTTTAATATAATTAAAGTATCGTTAAGTATAAAGGAGATAGAAACCATGTTCAAAGAACTGAAAACCAGGCTTCCCAAAGAAACCCTCAGAAGGGCGACAAGTGGTCAGAACTTCCCGCCTTATTCTCCATCGTGAAGGTATTCAATCACGTCTCTTGGCTGGCATTTGAAATAAACGCATATCCTTTCAAGTATTTTGCCATCTACCGACTCATTCTTTGAAAGTTTAGCAAGGGTGGGAGGACTTAACCCGATAGCCCTCATAAGATCCGTTTTATTCATGTTTTTTTCAAGCAAGAGTCGCCATAGCGGTTTATAACTTATTCCCATTATTCCCCCATATTAGCAAATATATATAACTTATCGTCTTTTGTAAATATTTTTTTAGAAAAAGTGAAAGAAAATTACAAAAACACTTGACATGACTTTAGCAAAGGTATATATTTATTATATAAACACTAAAGAGAGGTAACAAACCATGTTTACTGAACTGGCAAAAAACAGGAAGACGGACTCCCCCTCCAGGAGGGACCGGGGAACCACCCAGTGTACCGGCTCCTACCGGTATCTTCTGGAACTTGATCTGGAAGCCATCAAAGCCCTGCACATGAAAGCCTATGGGTATGACTATGATCACGCCCTGGACAACAGGGAGCCGGCATAAGAGGGAGGCCGTATGACGCCGCATATAAGACAACAGGAGGCAAATATTAATACCGGAATAAAACAGCTTTTATCCGGAATATTATCACAAGCCTATAAGGACCTGTTTCTTCAGTCAGAACGGTATGAGGCAAGGGCCTTTATACTAAGCACGGAATGTCAGATGTATTGCGTGATGTTGGGATATGATTACAACAAACTGAAAAACCTTGCATTAGGGAGGGGCTAAGATGAAACACCCTAAAGTCAGAATGTCTGTTTCCCTTCCCATTGCGCTGATGATCCGCATTGAGAACATAAATGCCGACCGGTTAAACAAGGGACATACGGCCTTGGAAACAAACACTTTTATGAGTGAGCTTATAGCCCTGGGTCTTGAAACTTGGGAAGAAAGACACAGCAAAAAATATGTTTCCGGTATTAACCTTGGAAAGTTCTTTAAAGAAATAGATCAGGGTATGTTCCCGGAACTTTCCATAAGGAAAAAACCGCTTCTAAAAATCGTAAAGTAACCACCTCCGGGACCGTATGGCTCCGGTTACTCAGTAACCCTCCGGGGGGAACCCGGCAAAGGAAAAGATTATGGCAGAACAGAAAACGGCTAAAAAACAAAAACCGTACATTGACTATAAGACGGCTAAGGTCATGGTCCGTATGTATGATTTTATCATTGATGCGAACCATGAGAGGAAGCGCATTTATGACGAACTCAATTTTATGCTTACCTCTTTTCGCCGCCTGCAGGAACTTTTCAAGCCTTTAGAAGACCCGAGTAATTGGGCCTCCGTGCTGAAACGGGATCATATACCGGACGGTATTTTAAACATAAGCCACGATGCTTGGGAAATGGGCCTTTCCCATACTCTCTTTGAAAAACTCAAAGACAGGGAATTCCGGGATCGCTTTACTGGTTGGTCAGGTGATCCGGTGTTCAAAGAGGAGATCAAGGATCACTACGATTTTGAAGAAGAACCAGAAAGCGCAACACAATAGGGGGCATCATGAGCAAGTTGAAATTCACCCGTTCCCGGATATGGGAGATACTTATATCTGGGGCCTGCCTGGAACCCACCCAGGCAAGAGTATTTACCAACCAGATAATCACCGCCCTGGCCGCCGCTATTGCCACAGGGAGGGTGATCGAGTTGAGAGGCTTAGGTACTATTGAGACCAGGGAGCGCAAAGCGCATAAAGCCCATAACCCGCGCACCCTGGCCCCGGTAGACGTTCCGGCCCGGCGGTACGTGTTTTTTACCCCAGGCAAGAGGCTGAACGCGGCGCTGCCGGAGCCGGCGGGATCGGGCTCGTAACCTTGTTATCATTTATATTTCGTCATCGTCTTCATACCCTTCTGTTTTGGGTAGAATGTTAGGATTCGGTTCCGTCCATACCGGCGGCATTTCCGTTTCAAGTTCCCATGTTTTTGTTTCTGCATTGAAAAGAAAAGGAACCTCGGCCCGTGTCCCACTCGGAGGCTCGCCTCCGTGGACTTGCCACTCTATGGCTTTCCACCCGGCATCATCAAAAGTGTCATCGTAGATACGTTGAAGCCTTGCCCTTGTTTCCTCATCAAAGTCTTTAGGGTAGTTTTCATTGATCCAGTCCTTCACGGCAAGAAACGCGGCCCTCTGTGTGCCTCTGGGCAAATTGGCCGCTATGGTTTCAAGGGCGGCATTTGCGGACGCCCGAGATTTACAAGTAATACTATCTGTCATAACTCTCCCCCATGATCTCCCTTAGGCTTCTCCCCAAAATAACCACTACACATAATTTTTGAATAATGCTATAATAGACACATGAGAGGGGAAAACTCAGACAAGGAATCCGTGGTGAAAAGGCTTCGACGGAAATGGGA
>JAISBS010000100.1 GCA_031266075.1 Treponema sp. | reverse complement strand
GTCCACGCTCTACCCCCTATACGTAAGGGGGGGGGCCAATCTTGTCCGCCTGCGGATTCCCATAAAATATACCCTTTTCCTAATCGTCGCAGGCAACGTATTCACAGCGGCAGTAGGGGGCGTCGCAGCGGGCCAGCGGCAGCAGCGGGACTTCTTCCAGGGAGTACTTTCGCTTGAATTTGGCGATGGCCCTGCAGTCAAGCTCGCCGCCCAGGTTGACGATTTCCACATTTTTGACGCCCCGGGCCCGCAGTTCAATCAACTGGTATTTCCGGGTAACGGCGAAAAAATTCATGTAGTAAATCGCCGGGATAATATTGTGGGGATCCCGCTGGGACAGACCCCGTGGGGTCATACATTCTACCATTTCCCGGGAAATCTTGTGGTCCGTATCAATACGCAGGGCCTCTTTTTCCTCAAAATAAAGGCAGTCCTCGTAGGAAAAGGGGTCGTTGTTGTAGCCGCCGACCTTTTTGATAATCAGTCTCAGGTCGGGGAATTTTTCCGCCCGGAAAAAGCCGCAGGATTCAATGTCCCGCATCATCCGCTCCAGGGTTTCGTTCCTGATGATTTCGTTTTTCTTCGGCGGTATCAGGGCGATATACTCTTCGGGGCTCACCGCGGGCGGGCTATCGTCAATGGCGCTCGGATTGGACGATTTGGCGGATAAAATTTCGCGCAGTTTCTGCGCTATCTCAGAAAAAGCATTGGCCATGCGTTCTTCCTTTTTGGCACTGAAAACTATGCCAGAGTTATCAATAGCGCATTATACGGCGGATTCCGGGGGCCTTGCAAGGGGGCAAAACCAAGTCCCCCGGCAGCGGCGGGCCGACCCCCGCAGATCATGTCGCATATTTTTTTCCGTGGCCCAATAGCCGATGTTTTATTGCTCCAAATGATCTGCGGGGGCGCGCGCCCACCACTGCCGGGGGACTTGGTTTCCATAGGGGAAAGAGCGAAGTGTGGAGCCGCCCGGCGGCACAGAGCCGCGCCCGGCTCCACGGCGCGCCCTCCGCTGCCGGGGAACTTGGGCCCAAAACCGGCGCAAAAACCGTCCTTTCAGGGGCCGGCCATGGGGAAGCGCCGAAAACTGAAGTTTTCCGGGGTTTCCCATGGGGTAAAGGGGCTTTTTTCGGCGGATATTTCGCTTTACAATCCGATAAAAATCCACTAGGATGAATATAATCAGGGGAACCCGCCGAAAACTTCAGTTTTCAGAGGTTTTCGTACCCCGGAAGCCCTGGAAACCCAACCGGGGTTTTCAGAGTTTCCCATAATGCGGCGGTTTCCCTGCCCTCAATGTTTTTGTGGCCGGCAGCAAGCAGTTGGCCCCTGCTTGTGTTTTTGGAGGAATACGTGATTAAAAATGTCCTGGTGGTAGATGATTCCCGGATTATGCGTAATATCGTAAAAAACACCTTTGCCGAACTGAATATTCCCTGCGAGTTTATCGAGGCTGAAAACGGCAAGGAAGCCCTGGTGATGCTTCAGAGCCACCGGGTTCATCTGATTCTGCTGGACTGGAATATGCCCCAGCTTTCGGGCCTTGATTTTCTCAGAAAAATACGGGCCCTGCCGGTCTACAAAGATCTGCCGATCATCATGGTTACCAGCGAAGCGGCCAAATATAATGTCATCGAGGCGCTGAAAAACGGCGCCACCGATTACATTATCAAGCCGGTGAGCGAAAAAATATTTTTGGAAAAATTGGCCAAAATCTCTATGTAAAGGAATAAAGGAACCGGTTATGGAACAGTATATCCAACCCTTCATCGCTGTATGCAAGAACGTTTTCAAGGATTTTGTCGGCTGCGAGTTGACCGCGGAGCGCCCCTATTTTGCCGGCCCGGAGGCGGTGGACGCCTGGGATTTATCCGCGGTCATCGGCCTTACCGGGGAGGCCCGGGGGGCGGTGGTCATCTCCATGAAAACCGAGTTGGCTCTCCGGCTGACGAGTATGCTCACCGGAGCCGACCATTATTCGCTGGACGAAGATGTGGTGGACGCCATTGGGGAGATCATCAACATTATCGCGGGGAACGCAAAAAAAGGGCTGGAAGAAGCTTTTCGCCTGGTGATTTCCCTGCCGACCATTATCGAAGGCAAAAAACATTCCGTAAAATGGCCCAACAGCCAGGCCCGGGTTATCTGCATCCCCTTTAACGTTTTTGAAAAAGACTCGTTTTTTCTTTCCGTTGCCATTGAAGCGGCTAAAAAATAGAGCCCGGGAGGGGTGATGAAAGCGAGGGCCAAAAAAAGGACCGGCGGAAAAAAGATCTGGCAAAAACGGGAATACTGGGCCATGACCGCCATTGTCGTGTTGTTTTTCCTGGGCACGGTTTTTTCCCTGTACTCAATGTGGTTCCTGCAGGGGGCCGCCCGGACGGTCAATTCCACCAATATTGTCCGGGCCTCCAGCACGATGCTGATTTCGGGGGAAATTATGGGCCGGGAGGACGACGGCGCCATTGAACGCATCGAAGCCGTCATGTCGGAACTCGGCGCCGGGAGCCGGATACTGAATCTGGCGCTGCTCCAGGACGCCCGGTATCTACAGGACATTCAGGGGGTTCGTAGCGGCTGGGAAGAAATCAAGCCCCGCATCACCGCGGTCCGGGAGGAGCGGCGGCGGACGGGCGGCGGGCCGGGTTCAAGCGGGCCGGCGGTTCAGGCCCTCTTTGCTTCCGGCCAGATTCTGTATGAACGCCTGAACGCCGCATCCACGTCCGCGGAGGCGTTCTCCCGCCAGTTGATCTTTCGGAACATGATAATCGCCGCCGCCGGGGGCGCGGTCTCCCTCCTGGTCATCATCTTCGGCCTTGTCTATATGAACCGGATCAAGCGGATTGCCGAAGCGGCTACCGAAGAAATAACCGCGATGAAGGACAGCCTGGGCATCGGCGTTTTTCTGATGGACAGGGGACTGGTCATTCAGCCCCAGTACTCCAAAGTCCTGGAACAGGTTTTGGGGGAGCCGAATCTGTCCAACCGGAAGTTTACGGACCTGTTGACCGCCTCGCTTTCGCAGAAGGGGATGGAAAGCCTCTCCGATTATTTTACCATGCTGATAAACCAGTCCTTTGATGCCAAAATGATGGAAGAAATCAACCCGGTTGACGAGATGCATTATGTCAACATCCGCACCAGGGAGGAAAAAGACCTGCGCTGTTCTTTTTCCCTGGTGGATCAGGGCAAGGACGCGATATTTATCCTGGGAACGATTGCGGACAGCACGAACGAAAAATTGCTGCAGCAGCAGCTCACCGAGGAAGAGGGCAAGCGGGAAGAAGAGATGCGAACCCTCTTTGAGATTATCCAGGTGGATCCCCGGATTTTCGGCGAATTTCTTGACGATACGGAATACGAATTTGACCAGATCAACGATCTGCTGAAAAACAAGGAGATCAGCGCCCGGCTGGCCCTGCTGGACATTTTTCAATCCGTCCACGCGATCAAGTCAAACGCCATCATCCTGGGTCTGGAAAATTTCAGCCGGAAGATGCAGCTTCTTGAATCTGAAATAAAGGCCCGCCTGGACAAGGCGGATATTAATTTCGAAGATATCCTCCACCTGACCGTGGAGATTGAACGGATCATGCGGGAAAAGGACAAATTCCAGAAGACCCTGAAACGGATACAGACGTTCAAGATCAACGATGTCCGAAACCAGGACGAATATGTGCTGGTCCAGTCCCTGATCCGAGCCATGGACAAGGCGGCCCAGGATCTGGGCAAAAAAGTGGCCCTGACGGTGGACGCCCTGAATCCCCGGGCCATGGAAATCGGCCCCCGGCGGCTGATGAAAGAAGTGCTTATGCAGCTGGTACGGAACGCGGTCTGCCATGGCATTGAAAAACCCGAAGACCGGGCCGCCCGGGGAAAGGATGAATCCGGCCATATTACCCTTTCGGTGGTTCTGGAGGGCGACAAAATCCACATGATTCTTGCGGATGACGGCGCGGGCATCAACTTTAACCATATCCGCGAAAGGGCGAAAGAACTCAATCTGTTGAAGGAACCGGAAGACCGGAAAAACAACCGGCATCTGATTCAGGTGCTTTTCTCCCCTGGTTTCAGCACCGCCGAAGAAGTGGGGCTCCACGCGGGCCGGGGCGTCGGCCTGAGTCTGGTTCGGGACCGGCTCCATTCGGTCAACGGGTCTATAAAAATACAGACCGAAGAAGGCAAGGGGACGACCTTTCACGTTTTTCTTCCCCTGGAACAGGACAATGCCGTTTCCTGAACCGGACGGGAGCGGGCGTATTGCGGCGCCGGAAAAAAGGGCTATACTGGTACTATGTTATTTCCCCTCATCAAAGAGATCCTCGCGTTCCCGGCGGATTCCCGGGAACTAAGCGTTCGGGGCTGGGTCAGGACCCGGCGGGAACTCAAGAACCTGGTCTTTGTGGAAGTCAACGACGGTTCTTCCCTGGCGGGTCTCCAGTGTACCTTTGACCGGAGCGCGGAGCTGCCGGGGGATACCCGGATCGTCTGCGCCCTGAACCGGGCCGGAACCGGGGCCTCGGTGGAAATCCGGGGACGGCTGGTTCCCTCCCCCGCCTCCGGCCAGGCCGTGGAACTGGCGGCGGAGCATCTGCGGATCATCGGGGAAGCCCCGGCGGAAAGCTACCCCCTGCAAAAAAAACGACATTCCCTGGAATTCCTGCGGGAAATCGCCCACCTCCGGGTTCGGACCAATACCTTCGGCGCGGTGGCCAGGGTGCGGAACTGCCTGGCCTTTGCCATTCACCGGTATTTTCAGGACCGGGGCTTTGTCTACGTCCACACTCCGATCATCACCGCCAACGACGCCGAAGGGGCGGGGGCCATGTTTCAGGTGAGCGCCCTGAACCTGGCGGAACCGGCCAAAACCGGCAAGGCCCCGGATTTCAGCCGGGATTTTTTCGGCAGGCCCGCGTACCTTACCGTATCGGGCCAGTTGGAGGCGGAAACCTACGCCGCGGCCCTTAGCCGGGTGTATACGTTCGGCCCCACGTTCCGGGCGGAACACTCTAACACCGCCCGGCATCTGGCGGAATTCTGGATGGTGGAGCCCGAGTTTGCCTTTGCGGAACTGGAAGACGACATGGATCTGGCGGAAGATTTTCTCAAAACGATCCTGCGGGCGGCGCTGGAAAACAACCGGGCGGACCTTGATTTTTTCGAGGCCCGCATCGAAAAGGGGATCATCCAAAACCTGGAAAAAGTGGCGGATTCCCGGTTTGCCCGCATAAGCTATACCGACGCGGTGGCCGAACTGGAACGGGCTGCCGCATCGGGAGCCGCGGATTTTGAATTCAAACCCGCCTGGGGCTGCGACCTCCAAAGCGAACATGAAAAATTCCTCACCGAAAAAATCGCCGGGGGCCCGGTCATTGTTACGGAGTACCCCAGGGAGATTAAAGCCTTTTACATGAAGATGAACGATGATGAAAAAACCGTCCGGGCCATGGACGTACTCGTTCCCCGGCTGGGGGAGATTATCGGCGGTTCCCAGCGGGAAGACCGGCTGGACCGGCTGGAAAACCGGATGCGGGCCCTGGGGATGGATGTGGAACAGTATTACTGGTATCTGGATCTTCGCCGCTACGGCAGTGTCCCCCATGCGGGGTTTGGTCTGGGTTTTGAACGGCTGGTCCAGTACGTTACCGGGATGGCCAATATCCGGGACGTGATCCCTTACCCCCGGGCTGAGGGGCAGGCGGATTTTTAGCATGACGGTAAAGATTCCGGTTCTGTTCCTCCTCTGCCTTTTTGTCCTGGCTCCCCTCCCCGCCCAGGTTCCCCCGGATCTGCCGGAACTGCTGCGGCCCGCCCTGGCCGGCGCGCCGGAACCGGTTTCCCGGGCCGTGGTGCTGATGGACGCGGCCAGCGGGACGGTGCTGTACGCGAAAAACCCAGGCGAAGTTATCCCCCCCGCGTCCCTGACCAAGCTGATGACCATGCATATTGTCCTGGAGGAAGCAGCCGCCGCGGGCCTTTCGCTGGATGACCCTTTCAGCCCCCCCAGGGAAAGCTGGGCCGTGAACCAGCCCCCCCGTTCAAGCCTCATGTTCCTGGCCGCGGGCCAGCGGCTCAGTCTCCGGGAATTGCTGCTGGGGCTGGCGGTGCCTTCGGGGAACGACGCCGCGGTGGCCGCGGCCCTGCGTTTTTTCCCCACCGTAGAGGATTTTACCGCCCGGATGAACGCCGAGGCCCGGCGGATGGGACTGGCAAACACCCGCTTTGTGGAGCCTTCGGGGATTTCGGAACACAACCGCACCACCGCCGGGGATTTCGCCCGGTTCTGCCGGGAATACCTGCGGCTCCACCCCGAAAACCTGAAAAATTTTCACTCCGTTCAGGAATTTGCCTACCCAAAGGCGGAAAATGTGAGGGAAGCCTTTCGGGACAATCCCCAAACCATAAACCAGGCCAACCGCAACGGCCTGCTCAAAACCTTCCCCGGCGTGGACGGCCTGAAAACCGGGTATATTGACGAGGCGGGCTATAACATCGCCCTCACCGCCGGGCGGGAAGAAACCCGGTTTATCCTCGTTATTCTCGGCGCCCCTGCCCGGCCCAACGGCGACCGGATCCGGGACGCGGACGGGGAGCGGCTCCTGGCCTGGGCTTTTGATTCCTTCAGGACGATCCGCCCGGCGGTGGGCGATCCCGAACCGGCGCGGTTGTGGAAGGGCAAGACGAACCGGATACATCTGGTTCCCGCCGGAACGGCGGCGTTCACCGCGCCGCTGGGCCGGGGCCATTCCCTCTGGCTGTCCACGGAACTGCAAGACCCCATCGTGGCCCCGGTTCCGGCGGGCCGTGTCCTGGGCAGTCTCATCATTTCTGACGAACAGGGGGAACTCCACCGGATACCGCTGGCCAGCGCGGAAGCCGGTGAACGGGGGGGATTTTTCCGGCGGCTCTGGGACAGTATCCGGCTTTTTTTCCGGCGCATCGGGACAGGGTGAGCGGGGTTTTGAAGGTTAGGGGCGGCAGGTTTTTCCTTACCGGGCGTGGTCGATAATCGTGGAGACCGGGACTACCGAATAGCCGTCCCGAATCAGGGCGTCCAGGAGTACCTCGATGCGGAGGTAGAGATAGTCCTGGCGGCCCCCGGGGAGGAGGCCCAGCCGGATGGGGATGATGGAACCGGGCCGTTTCATGTTCATGATCCGGTCGATCATGGCGGCGGCGGAATACTGGGTAAGCCCCAGATTCCGGGCGTCTTCGCGGCTCACCCAGTCCAGGGGGTCAACGTCCCGGTCCACGGTGCGGTACCCGGCACGGGAAGCGGCGGCGGCGATTTCCGCGGAAGCCTTAAAGTAGGGCGCGTGCCAGAGCAGGCTCAGTTCCGCCCCGGCGGCCTGAAAATACTCGTCCTCATTCCGGGCCAGGCCCCGGCCAATAAAATCATCCCCCAGGCGGTAGCGGGCGTCGGAAAGATCGATGGGCGCGAAAAACATGGACGCCGCCTCATGGCCCGCGGCGGCAATATCTTTGGCCGCATCGGGGTGGCGGCGGATAAATTCGCCGTTCAGGAAAAAAGTCGCCCGGACGCCGAAACGGTTCAGCGCGTCCAGGGTCTGGGGCAGGCCCGCCGCGTCATCGTAGAGGTCAAAGCAGAGGGCCGCTTCCCGCAGCCCCTCCCGGAGACCGTGGGCAAAGACCCCCGGCGGGGATGTTTCCGTCAGGGAAACAGACAGAGCCCTGGGGGGATACCTTTCCCCGTCATTCCGGAAGCCCGGTAAAAGGGCGGCGGTACCTACGGAAGCGATGTTCCGTATCATGGGGAGGTTTTCGTAGAGGCCGGCGCTCTGCCGTTCCAGATACACCCGGTAGCGGCCAGATGCCTGCGAAGGCTTGCGGAGCGCGGGATTCGCCGCCTCCTCCCAGGGGCTTTTGCCGTCGCTGACAAACCAGGCCCCGTTGTTTTTCGCGAAAATCCGTCCCCCCTTTTCCTCAAAGCCGTATTCCGCCGCGCCGGAAAGGCAGAGCATGGTCCGCTGGGCCGCCGCGTCCCCGCTGGAGCCGGAAACTTTTATCCGCTCAATCCGGTACGAATCGCCGGTGATAAATTCTTCGTTGTTGATCCAGATGCAGGAATGGGTGGGCCCGGTTCCCAGCGTCAGCAACGCCCGCCAGTTGATGTAATCATACAGAACCACGCCCCGGTCCCCCCAGAAGAGGGCCCGGGATCCGTCGGGGGACAGGGCCGCCTGGGAGCCCACCGGCGTTTCCAGGGGAATAAAGGACATTGAATCCCGCCCGGTTTCCAGCCGCCAGGCCATCACCTGGGGGCCCCCGGCTTTCAGCGCCGAAGCGATTACCGTTACCACCCCTGCGGGCGACCAGAGTACGTTGATGTTGTAGGCGGAACGGGGGATGATCACATAGGGCAGCACCGATTCCATATCCGAACCGTCCAGGGGGTAGTAAAAAATATTCCGCCCCCCCTTGGAGAGGAGCAGGGACCGGGAATCCGGGGCTATCCAGAAGTCGTCAAAGTTTTGGTCGAATTCAACGGGAAGCTTCCCCGCCAGCGCGCCGATTTCCAGAAAATCCGCATAGAGCGCCCTGGCAAACAATTCCGAGCCCCGGACCCGGTAGACCGTGGAACCCCGGAGGTAATAAAAATCCCCCATCCGGGACCAGGATACCGCGTTGATGGCCCCCTCGCCGATAAGCCGGTAGCGTTCGTCCGCCGGGGCCGCGGCGGCGGAATACACGGGGTAATAAAAAAGCCGCCCCCCCCGGCTGTAGACAAAAACCCGGGAATCGGGGCTCCAGCAGGCGGGGAAAAACCGGCCGGGCCGCTCTACGTTCCGGGCCACTATTCGTTTGGCCCCCCCGTTTACGTCCACCAGAACCAGATTGCCGTAGGCGGGAGTTACGGGATCCAGGTACAAAATCCAGCGGCCATCCTGGGATGCGGCCATGTCCTCTACCCGGCCCCCCAGGGCGGAAGCGCCGGTGGCAAAGGAAGGAAAGCCGGGGATGCCCTGGGGAAGCCCCCCGGCGCTGGGGAGCCGCAGGACGCCAAAGGCGTTCCGCACCTGGAGGATCCGGCCATTGTTGACCAGCTCCATTTTTTCGGGAAAGGCGGTCATCTGTTGAAGGGCCAAATCGGTGAGCCGGGAAATAAACAGGCTGTTTTGGGGAAGGGCGCCGCCGCCCGATGAATCGGCCCGGAACAGGAGCCGGTTGTCGTCGGATAAATCAAGGCCCTGAAAGGTAACTTTGGCAAAAACCGGGGGAAGCGCCAGCGCCAGCAAAAAACAGCAGAAACCGGTTCTGATTTTCATCCTAATCCGTCCCGTCCTGATTCCAAAGGGCCGCCATCCCGTCCAGTTCCCGCTCCAGTCCCGCAAGACGCTCTTCCATATCCTGGATCTGCCGCATGGAATACTGTATTTTCCGTTCCCAAAGGCGGCTGCAGGTTCTGTCCAGCACCATATCAAACGACAGGCCGGAAACAAGCGGTACGGGGTTTTCGCCGGAATTCATACCATAAGTCTAACGCATTTTTTTAATTTTTGATACTGAATTCAACGCCGGGCCCGGAGATCCCCTGTGCGCCGCCATTCTCCGAATTATCAAAGGCCCTGATAAAGGTTACCACCGCAATAAACGCCAGCAATATCAATACGAGATTACGCATGAAACCTCCGTTTCGGGGCAATCGAAATCGCTAAAGAATTATTCATAAGTGTACCCTCACCGGCTCAGAAAATCAAGGGGGTTTTGGGCCTTTCCGTTTTTATACAGGGAAAAATGGAGGTGGGGCCCCGTGCTGTAGCCCGTACTGCCCACTTCGCCGATTTTGGCCCCCTGTACGACATAGTCCCCCTGCTTGACCGAAAAGGCGTTCAAATGGGCGTACATGGTCTGGTAGCCGCCGCTATGGGAAAGGATGATGAATTTTCCGTAGGTGGAATTCACCCCCGCGGCGGAGACCCGTCCGTCCATGGCGGCTTTTACCGGAACCCCAATGGGCGCGGCGAGATCAAGCGCCGCGTGGAAACGCCGGACTCCGCTGATGGGATCATTCCGCCAGCCGTAGGGGCTGGTCAGGCGGCCCCGGATGGGATAGATAAACAGTTCTCCCAGGGCCATTTTGAGGTCTTCGCTCCGCATCCGGGCGCCGGGGATAAACAGCAGCGTCCCCTGGGCGATGGCATCGGTCTGGATGTCGTTGGCGTCCAGAATGGCCGCCAGCGGAACCCCCATGGCGGCGGATATTTTTGAAAGGCTGTCGCCCTTTTTCACCGTATAAGGTATGCCGTCCATGTTGGGGAGCCTGAGGGTTTCCCCCACCCGCAGGCGGCGGGCGTTGGATATGCCGTTGGAGGCGATGATGGCGTCTATGGAAATGGAGTGGGCGGCGGCGATTTTCGACACCGAATCCCCCTGTTTCACCCGGTAGGAGGACCAGGAAAAGGTTTCCATTAAATCCAGCGGGATATCTTCATCGGCGGCGGGAGCCGCGGACCGGGGGACCATGCCCGCATAGGAGGCCAGGTTCCGCTGAAAATCCCCGTCCGCCGGGGGTTCGGGGCTTAGGCTGTAGGGCAGGGACAGAAAGGCTGCCGCGTCCTGCCAGCGCAGGCCCAGAACCCCAAAGGCCAGAAGCCCCGCCAGCGCCAGAATTCCCCAGAGGGGCGGCGCGGGAAAACTGAAGCCCCGCCCCTTTTTCCGGGCCCGGACTTTCTGGCGGACCGGAAAATTCGGCCAGTGGAAGGGGGATTCCGGGGTCCGGCATTTTTTAATCCGCCGCCGCCGCCAGAACGCGGGCTTTTGCCGGATCTGCCGGATCAGTTCCGTATGACCGTCGGGCCGGGAATCGCCGCGGACTTTTATTTTTTCTCCCCAAAGGATTTTTTTAAGAGACGGTTTTCTCCGCCGCCAGATGCGCTGCCCCTGGATAATGGTCTTCATATATTGGTTTATCGACATAAGGGCCGGGAATGATTATACTCCCCTTATGGCGAAGGCGGCGGCGGGAGCATTGATAACGGCCATAATCATCAAATTATTTTTGTTTGATCTGGTGATCGCCGAAGGACATTCCATGGAGCCTGCCGTCCGGAGCGGCGCGCTGCTGGTGGTAAACCGCCTGCAATACGGCCTCAGGCTCCCCGGCGGGCAGCGTTTCCTGATCCGCTGGGCAAACCCGAAACCCGGCGAAGTGGTGGTCTTCTACACTCCCGGGGGGCAGCTTGCGGTGAAACGCTGCGGGGCCGGGGCCGGGGAGAACGCCTTCGTCCTTTTGGGGGACAACAGCCTTCAGTCCCTTGACTCCCGTTCCTACGGCCCGATCCGGGGGGACGACATTATCGGAAAGGTTTTGGGGATTCGATGATCGACAACCGCGCGCGGCGTTTTCTGGTTTTTGCCTCCCTCTTTGCCCTGGCCGCCCTGTCCCTGCTGATCCGCTATGCCACGCTGATGCTGGGGCCCGCCCCCCGGCGGGATCCGCCCCGTTCCCGGAGCCTCTCCGAGCGGGGGCCGATTCTGGACCGGAACGGCCGTTTTCTGGCTCTCCAGACCCGGCTGGCCAACATCAGCGCCTGGAGGCCGGAGATCGGCGATACGGAAGCTCTCAGCCAGGAACTGGCCTCTATTCTGGAAATGCCCGCCGATGAAATCCGGGAACGGATCAGCCTGTCTTCCAGCGATTTTGTCTATCTGAAAAAACAGGTAGATGAATCCACCATCCGGCTGATTCGGGGCCTTAAAGACGAGGGCCGGCTCCGGGGCGTGGCGGTGGAACCCATTGTGGGCCGGATCTACCCCGAGCGGAATCTGGCCAGCCAGATCATCGGCTTTACGGGGGATGAAAACAACGGCCTTGCGGGGATTGAATACGCCTTTGACAAAGAGCTGGCGGGGGACGGCGGAAGCGGCGGTTCTGTGATCCTCACTATTGACATCAACGTCCAGTATATTCTGGAACGGATCGCCGCCAAAACCCTGACGGAAAACCGGGCGGAGGCGGTGATGCTGATGGCCATGGATCCCCGGACCGGAGACGTGCTGGGTTCCGCCTCCCTCCCCGGCTTTGATCCCAACGACATCCGTTCTTCCGGCGAAACGGGCCGCATGGACCGGCCCGCTATCTGGGCCTACGAGCCTGGTTCGGTCTTCAAGGTTTTTTCGCTGGCGGCCCTGATGGACTCCGGGGCTATCAGCGGGAGTTCCACGTTTATCTGCAATGGCCGTTACGAGCGGATCACCGGCGGCGGGGAACGAATTCTGATCAACTGTCTGGGGGCCCATGGCCGGGTGAGCCCCCGGGAGATCATCATCTTTTCCTGCAACGCCGGGGCCGCCTATGCCTCTGACCAGTTGGGGGGCGCCGCCTTCCATGATCTGCTGCGGGATTTCGGCTTCGGTTCCCGGACCGGGGCGGGCAACCCCGGTGAAACCGCCGGTTTCCTGCGGCCCGTGGAACGCTGGTCAGACCGCTCCAAGCCCACTATCGCCATGGGGCAGGAAATCGCCGTTTCGGCCATGCAGATGATTCAGGCCGCCACCGCCATAGCCAACGACGGCCTCATGGTTCCCCCCCGGATCGTCTCCCGGATTGTTTCCGCGGAGGGCAAAAAAACCGAATCCTGGGATGCGGGCCCCGCTCGGCGGGTCTTGCAGGGCGAAACCGCCCGGGCCATGCGGGACTATATGGTGGATGTAACCTCCAGTATCGGCACAGGCTGGCGGGCCAATGTGGAAGACCTGTCCCTGGCGGTCAAGACCGGCACCGCCCAGATCATCGACCCCGTAACCAGGGCCTATTCAAACACGGACTTTATCGCCAGTTGTATCGCCCTGCTCCCCGCGGAATCTCCCTCGCTGATCCTGTACCTGGTGATCATAAAACCCCGGGGGGAAATTTACGGGGGCCGGATCGCGGCCCCGGCGATCCGGGAATCCGCCGAGGCGCTGGTGGATTATCTTGGCATCCCCCGGGGCCGGAACCCCCAGTTGACCCATCCCCCCTCGGTGGTGATCCCCGCCGACCGTCCCCCCCGGATTGACGGCCGGGTTCCGGATTTTTCCGGCCTGGCGAAACGGACTATCCTCCCTCTCCTCCTCCGGGACGATTTACACATCGAAATCCGGGGGGACGGCTGGGTTCGCCGCCAGAGTCCCCCGCCGGGAACTACCATCACCCCGGACACCGTGATCGTTCTGGAACTTGAGTAGTTATGGAAACAGCGGATCAAGCCGCCCGGTCCTTTTGGGAACGGAACCTTGGCCTTGTACGGCGGCTCTATCCGGGGCTGGCGGAACAGTTGGAGGCCGCAACAGACGATACCGTTGTTGCGGGCGGCGGGGCTCCCGCGGGCGATGCCGCTCTTGCGGGCGGCGGGGAATGGAACGGGAATCCGGGAGACCTGCGGCTGGAGCATACCGCCGCCGGGGTTCCCGGCCTGTCGATCCGGGGCCTCCACATTCATTCCAACCGGGACCCGGCCCGGGAGGCCCGGCGGCTGGCGGAAAGCCTGGGCCCGGAAACACCGGCGGAAGAAGCCCCCGGCCCCCTGCTGGTTCTGGGCTTGGGCCTGGGCTACGGCGCGGAGGCCGCGGCGGCTCGGTTCCCGGAGCGGCCTCTGATCATCGTGGAGCGGCAGCAGGCGGTTTTGCGGAAGGCGCTCGAATGCCGGGATCTGAGCCCCCTGCTGGGTTCCCAAAAGATCGTTTTTGTCATTGGAGGAACCGGGGAAGGGGTCAGGGCCGCGCTGGATCTGTTTGCGGACACCGAATGGGGCGGCAAACCCCTTTTGGTCAAAAACCGGGCCCTCCTCAGCCTGAACGAAAACTGGTACGGGGAACTGGAACGGCGCATCGAAACCTGGGCTTCCCGGCAGGACGTGAACCAGGCGACCCTCCGGCGCTTCGGCAAACGCTGGGTTCGCAACCTTTCCCGCAATATGGAAGCCATCCGGGACCTGCCGGGCATTTCCCTGCTGGAGAACCTTCTGGCCCCCCGGAACGGCGCCCCGGACATTCCGGTTTTTCTTGCCGCCGCGGGCCCCTCGCTGGACCGCTGCGCAGATCTGCTGCCGAATATAGGCCGCCGCTGTCTGGTGCTGGCGGTGGACACCAGCCTCCGCTTTCTCCTCCGCCGGGGCCTGGATCCCGATTTTGTTTTGTCCGTTGACCCCCAGTACTGGAACAGCCGCCATCTGGACCGTTCCCCGGCCCCCCGCAGCCGCCTGGTGGCCGAATCGGCGGTGTACCCCCCGGTACTCAGGCTCCCCTTTCTCCAGCGTTTCCTCTGCGGCTCCCTCTTCCCCCTGGGCCGTTTTATTGAAGACCGGGTAGACCCCAAGGGACAGCTTGGCGCGGGCGGCTCGGTGGCCACCACGGCCTGGGATTTCGCCCGGTCTCTGGGAACCCGGAACGTCTGGATCGCCGGGCTGGACCTGGCCTACCCGGAACTGAAAACCCACTTCAGGGGGGCCCTTTTTGAAGACCGCTCCCATGCGGAATCGGGCCGCCGTTTCCCCGCGGAAACCTGGGCCCTCCGGACCCTCCGAGACGGGCAGCCCTTCCGGGCCCCCGCATCGGGCCGGAAGCCCGAAACCGCCGACGGGCCGGCGGGGACTGAAAACCAGGTCTTCACCGACCGCCGCCTTTCCCTCTACGCCGCCTGGTTCGAGGCCCGGTTTCGCCAGTTTCCGGAGGTCCGCAATTACCGCCTCTTTCCCGGCGGCCTGGCGATCCGCGGCCTGGAAGACGGCTCCCCGGAGGCACTGCTGTCCCTCCCGGCCCGGCGGACGGAAATAGACCGGCGGCTGGAAGAAGAAGCCGCCCGGCTGGAAGGGGAATTTTTCGCGCTCGAAGCAGGCCGCCGCCGGGCGGAACGTTACGACCAGGCCCGCCGGGCTCTGCTGGAGGGACTTGACCGCATCAAGGCCGCCGCGGAACAGGGGGCCGTTACCGCAGAACAGGCCCTGAACCGGCCCCTCCCGCCCCCGGAGCGGGGAAAGGTTCTGGCCGCCCTGGACAAAACCCTGCGGGCCGTCACGGAAAGCGAGGTCAAAGACGTGGCGGGCTTCCTCTTTCCCCCCCCGGAAAAAGGGAGCGGCGGTCCCGGCGGCGGGGACGATTCCTTCCGGGCCTATCTGAAATCTTCGGTAAAACTCTACCGGTCCCTGGCAAAGGCCGCGGAGTACAATGCGGCAAAATTGCCCGGTTATAACCGGGGCGGTTCGTGAAATGCGACAGAACAGGTAATGGGACCGGAGCCGCCGGATAACGCTTTACGAACACGCATAATTCCATTATGTTAAACAGAGGGAGAACATCATGCCAACAGCCAGGACCGCAACAAGAAAGATCATTAAAACCGCTCCAAAAAAAACCTTAAAATCAATCACGGCGGAGGAAGTTTGGGCAGGATTTGAGGAGCTGCGAAAACTTCACGCGGAGACCGAGAGAACGCTCAAGGAAGCCAATGCGAGGACCGAGAGAACGCTCAACAAGGCTATCGGCGGACTCAGTAACACGGTGGGATCTCTGGTTGAACACTTTATGACTGCCGGTTTGCCCAAAAAGTTTAAACGCTTCGGTTTTACCTTTGACCGGATAACCACCGTAAAATGGGCGGACGGAGAAAACAATATTTATACGGAAATTGACGGCCTTCTGGAAAACGGCAGTCAGGCAATGGTGGTAGAAGTAAAAACAACTTTGCGGAATGAAGACATAGACGACCATTTGGTACGCATGGAAAAAGTACGTAAATACGCCGATATAAGAGGCGACACGAGGGAATTTTTGAGCGCCATAGCCGCGGTAAATATCGATAAAAGTTCCAAAGAATACGCCTTAAAAAAAGGTTTTTTTGTTATTGAGCCTTCCGGTGAAGATGTAAAAATAACAAAACCCGTTTCTGAAAAAATTTGGTAAAAACCGCCCGCCGGTCATTGAGCCGTCCTCGCAGGGCGCAAGCCATAGGAGTGGCTGCGGTAGTCAGGGTGGTAGCTGATCACGATGTCCACCTGCTGCCGGAAATTGTACTTTCGGGCCAGCCCCTACCATCGTTTTATGCGCTGCCATTATTGCGCGGCGCGTACGACCGTCTAAAGCCGGTCTACCGTTGTCTCATGCGCTACCATTATTGTGCGCCGGGCGTGTGTTACCATTATCCCACAACAGCCCTTCACGGGCTGCCCTTTCGCGCCGGGCGTATGTTACCATTATCCAATAACAGCCCTTCACGGGCTGCCCTTTCGCGCCGGGCGTATGCTACCGCTATCCAATAACAGCCCTTCACGGGCTGCTTTTGTTCGCGGCGCGTACGACCAGCTAAAGCCGGTCTACCGCTGTTTATGTGTTACCGTTGGTGTGCGCCGGGCGTATGCTACCGCTATCCCAGAACAGCCCTTCACGGGCTGCTCCCTCGCGCCCCCTTTTTTTGAAAAAGCTCAAGTTCCCCCAAAACCCCGCCGATATTTACAATACCGGGAGGGTAACCTCTCAAAATCAGACGGTGCGTGTCAAATGACGTCCAGACGCATCGTCTTTTTTTATGCCCATCTCCGGGAAGCCCGGACGGAGGGTCAGGGCCCCTTAAACCTGCCGGTAGTGTTCCAGAAAGGCTCCCAGGCGGCGCATGGCGTCCGTCAGGGTTGCCGTGTCGGGAAGAAAAACGATGCGGAAGTGATCGGGTTCCGGCCAGTTAAAGCCCGTACCGTGAACCAGCAGCAGGCGCTGATCCCGAAGCAGGTCCATCATGAATTTTTCATCATTGGTGATATTAAACCGCGATATGTCAACCTTGGGGAAGCAGTAGAGGGCTCCTTTGGGAACCACCACCGACAGGCCGGGGATGTTGTTTACCAGGCTTACCGCCGCATCCCGCTGTTCCCGGAGCCGCCCGCCGGGGAGGAGCAGGTCTTTGACGCTCTGGTAGCCCCCCAGGGCGGTCTGAATGCCGAACTGGGCGGGCATATTGGCGCAGAGCCGCATATTGGAGAGCATTTCCAGGCCCTCCACATACCCGGCGGCGCTTTTTTTGTTCCCCGAAAGAACCATCCAGCCCGCCCGGAACCCCGCGGCCCGCCATGCCTTGGACAGGCCGTCAAAACTGATGGTGAGGATGTCCGGGGCTATAACGGCCATGGGGGTGTGGACGGCCCCGTCATAGGTGATCCGGTTGTAAATTTCATCGGCATACACAATCAGGCCCCGTTCCCGGGCGATTTGGGCCACCCCTTCAAGGACCTGCCGGTCGTAAACCGCGCCGGTGGGGTTGTTGGGGTTGATTATCACGATAGCCCTGGTTTTACCGCTTACCTTGGAACGCAGATCCTCCAGATCGGGGTTCCAGTCCGCCGCCTCGTCGCAGCGGTAATGAACCGCCCGGCCCCCGGCCAGGGTAACGGCGGCGGTCCAGAGGGGGTAATCGGGCATGGGGATCAGCACTTCGTCCCCGGTGTCCAGAAGCCCCTGCATGGCGATCATGATGAGTTCGCTGACCCCGTTGCCGATGTAAATGTCGCCGGTCTCCACATCCATCACCCCTTTGGACTGGAAATCCTGCATCACCGCCTTCCGGGCGGCAAACAAGCCCTGGGAATCGCCGTAGCCCTGGGCGTTCTGTAAATTTACGATAATGTCGTGGAGAATTTCATCGGGGGCGTTAAAACCGAAGGGGGCGGGGTTGCCGATGTTCAGTTTGATGACCCGGAAGCCCTCGTCTTCCAGCTTTTTCGCCTCTTTAAGAACCGGGCCCCGGATATCGTAACAAACATTGTTCAATTTTGAGGATTTTTCGATGTTTTTCATGCGCCGCTCCCAAACAGCCAGGTTCCGGCCTGGCCGATGTACTTTTTCAGGATCGCCGCATGGACTTCGGTTTCGATTTTTGCCGCCTCCCGGTTCCAGTCGTCGATGGTTTTCAGGGATCCGAGGACCCGTTCCCGGCCCGCGTCGGCTTTTGCCTGACATTCGCCCCGGTTTTCCGTATATTTCAGCAGGGTGTCGGCGAGGAAATAGGCCGAAAGACCCGTAATCACCGCGTCGCCGGATTCAAAGGCCAGAACCCTGAATTCCGCTTCGGCCTTGCCAAACTGTCGATCCAGAAGCAGGGAAAACCCGTAGTACCAGCGGATCCACTGGAGGTCCTTGGCTTTTCCCCTGATCAGGCGGAGGGAAAAAAAGCCCGCCGCCCCCGCGGGGTCGCCCCCCAGAATCCGGGCGGCGCCGAAAACCAGGGCGTTTGCCTCGACAAGCGCGGGTTTTGCAATGGCGGTTTTGTTTTCCAGGGCCGTTACCGCCGCGGAATCGGACATGACGAGGTAAGTATTGGCCAGAATCTGCACCAGCCGGGAACTGTAATGGCCCCGGCTTAATACCCGCTGTTCAAGATATTCCTGCAAAGCGGGCCAGTCTTCCCGTTCCAAAAGGTAATAGAGCCGCCGCCGGCTGAAATAAAAGACATTCAGGCCGGCCAGGGCGCTGATCAGAATCAGGAACAGGGGCCAGGCGGCGGCAAAAAAACCGCCGGAAAAACCGGAGCCCAGGATTAAAAGGGGCAAAAGGCCGGAAGCCAATAGAAAAAAAACAATACTTATGTTAAAGATGATAAATATGGATTTGAATTTCAAGCAAAAATTCTCCTATAATGGAACATACTGCTTATGGAGCCACGGGCTCTATACCGAGAATAATGATAGAGAAAAGCAAAGGCCACGTCAATGTTTTGTTGACTAAAGAGGGTGAATGAAAGACTATCTTTTGGACGATATTCCGCCGGGCAGCTATTTTTCCGAACCCGTATATCTGGACTCCCGGTTTATTCTGGTAACACCGGAGATACCTTTTTCTTCCGATCTTAACCAATGTCTCGTGGACTGGGAATTCAGGGAAGTTCACAGCGAAGGGGAGCCCTCCGAAAACTTTGCCGCCGAACACCTGGCCAGCGTTGACGAAACGGAACTGGTTGATACCACTTCTCTGGCGACTGTAAGCGACGCCGAAAAGATCAAGCGGGCGGAGACTTTTTACGCATCTTTTTACCGGTATGCGGAAAGCATTTTTACCCGGCTGGCGATTAAGGACGAACTGGACATAAAGGCCATATCGGAACGGGTAAAAAACGCCTGCGACATGGTCAGGGAGGATCGCCGCTTCCTCATGCGGGTTCTAAAAAACGCCGAAATTCCGTCGGATCAGAACTACCTGATCTCCCACTCGGTCCGATCGACGATTATCGCCATCATCATCGGCACCTACCTGAAACTTCCCGCCCACCGGCTGATTGAGCTGGGGGTGGCGGCCCTGCTCCACGAAATAGGCATGATCCAGCTTCCCCCCCAGGTCTACCTCAGCAACCGGGCCCTGAACCCCCAGGAAAAGAAGGCGATTTTAACCCATCCGATTCTGAGCTTCAATCTGCTCAAATCCTTCGATTTTCCCCTGGTCATAAGCCTGGCGGCCCTGGAGCATCACGAGCGGGAAAACGGCACGGGGTATCCCCAAAAACTGACCAGCGAAAAAATTAGCTTTTACGCCAAGATCATTGCCGTGGCCTGTTCATACGAGGCGCTCAGTACCAACCGGCCTCACAAGGAGGCCAAAGACGGCTATACGGGGATGCTGGAACTCCTTAAAAACGAGGGCAAACAATATGACGATACGGTCGTCCGGGCCCTGGTTTTTTCCCTGTCAATCTACCCTATCGGCCTCTATGTGCTGCTTTCCAGCGGGAAAAAAGGGCAGGTGGTGGATGTGAACCCGGAAAACCCCCGGTACCCCATTGTTCAGATCTTTGGAGAACTGACCCCGGACGGCAAAAACAAAACCCTGGAAACTTCCCCGGACGGCATCTCCATTGTCCGCCCCCTGACCAGGGACGAGATTGCCAACTGATATGGAGGACCCCGGAGGTCCTGCGGACCTTTTTTCGGCATTTTTTGTTATCCCCGCTTTTATCCTCCTGGGAGGATTTTTTTCCCTTGTTGAAGAAGTCCTTGCCGGTTCCCGGAAAACCCGGCTGAAAAACCTGGCCGGTGAGGGAAATAAAAAATACCTCCGGGCACTGAAAGCCCTGGAGAATCCCCAGCGTTTCTTCACCGCCGCCCGGATTGGCGTTAATCTGATCCGCATTTGTACCGGCGTCCTCGGGGGGCTTTATATCACCCGGATTCCGGCCTGGAAAACGGCCTTTCTCCCGGGGGGAACCTTGGCAGAGCTTGGGTTTGTAATCGCCGGAATTACGATCCTGTTCCTGGCCGTCCTCCTTTTGGGGGAGGGGCTTCCCCGGCTTATTTCTTTTTCCACCCCGGAGAAAATCCTTGCCGCCCTGCTCCCCTGTTTCAATATGCTGACGCTTCCCCTGCTGCCCCTCATAAAACTGACGGCCCGTTTGTCGGATCTGGCCCACAATTTTTTTCACCTGGACAACCCCGGTTTAGGGATGACCGAAGACGAGCTGCGGATCGCCCTGGCGGAGGGGGAAAAGTCCGGAGTGGTGGAGAGCAAGGAACGGACCATGGTGGAGGGCGTCTTTTACCTGGGCGACCGCCCGGTGGGGGCCTTTATGACCCACCGTTCCGAAATTGAGTGGCTGGATCTCAAGGCCTCCCCGGAGGAGATCCGGGCAAAGGCCCTGGAACACCGGAGCCAGCGCTGTTACCCCGTGGCGGACGGCGCCCTGGACGAGATCATCGGCGCGGCCTATCTGGAAGACCTCATTCTGGATCAGATGGACGGTTCACCACGGGGTCTCCGGGGCGTGATGAAGAAGGCCCAGTTCGTTCCCGAAACCATGCCGGCCCTCAAGACTTTTGAGGCCTTTAAACGGGGGGAAGCGGATTTTCTTTTCGTGATGGATGAATACGGCGGCTTTGCCGGGCTCATCTCCCTGCGGGATTTGGTCGAGGAAATAGTGGGAGAATTATCCTCCCCCGCGCCGGAGGATGCGGAAGAGATCGTCAAACAGGCCAATGGTGCCTGGACAGCCAGCGGCAGCCTCAACATCGACGACGCGGCCAGGGCCTTTTCCCTGGAGAGCCTTGCCGCGGAACATCAGGACTACCACACCCTGGCGGGCTTTATCCTTTCCCTGGCCGAAGAGGTTCCCCGGCCCGGCGCGGTGTTCGCCTATCAGGGCTTCCGGTTCCGGGTACTCAAAATGGACGGCAACCGTATCGACCGGGTGCTGATCTCTCCTCCGGGGGAGTTGGAAGGAAAACCGTAAAACGAGAAGTGAAGAGAGCCATCCGCCGCCCCGCCTCCCTGCAAAGGTGAAGGCCGCAAACAACAAAAAACCTTACTCCTCCCTTATATTATAAATTTTCCCCCCGTACAGTTCCCTGGGGTGGATGACGATTCCCAGCTTTTTTTCCAGCCGGACCAGGCGGCGCATTTCCTCCGCGTCCCCGATAGTGATCATGATTCCCCGTTTGCCCGCCCGCCCGGTACGGCCCGCCCGGTGGATGTAGGGGCCTTCATCGGCGGGAACGTCCAGGGCAATTACATGGGTAATGCCGGGAATGTCCAGGCCCCTGGCCGCCAAGTCGCTGGAAACCAGGGCGGCGATTTTGCCGGACCGGAAGCCGTCGATGGCCTCCTTCCGCTTCTTTTTGTCCATGTCCCCATAGAGGCCCGCGGCGGAAATATGGTGATACTGAAGCCGGGACACAATAATCCCCGGCTGCCCTCCCCGGCCTGAAAAAATCAGGGCTTTTTTCGGCTGTACCGCCGCCAGCAGGGAACGGAGGCTCTGGATCTTCCGCCGCCCCTCGCTGAAAATCGCCCAGTGTTCTATCCGGTCCCGGAGGATTTCCTGTTCCTCCGTTTCGATGATCCGGGGAGAGGCGGCGGAAGAAAGGCCGCCAAAGAGACCGAGGAGCCGCTCGCGGCTTTTGGGGGACAGGGTGGCGGAACAGGCGGTCATAAGGCAGCCGTCCCTTGACCGGGCCGGGCCCAGGAGCTTTACCAGTTCCTCTGTTTCTCCCCGCAGTTCATCCGCCGTCAGCCGGTCCCCCTCATCCAGCACCAGGATTTTCAGCCCCCCAAGCTTTAGTTTGCCCAGCCGGGCCAGGGCCAGAACCCGTCCGGGATTCCCCACGACGACTGCGGGCTTTTCTTTTCTCAGGGTTTCAATCTGGCGGTTCATGGCGGCGGAACCGATGAGGAGGGAAATTTTCAGGGGAACCGGGAGCCGGCGAAGCTCCGCGGCGGCTCCGGCGGCAGATTCAGCGGCTCCGGTGAGCAAAAAATCCGCCTCCGATTTGATCTGGGAACAAAGTTCGTAAGTGGGAGCGCAAATCAGCATCCGGAGGCCGCCGCTTTTACCGGCGTGTTCACCGAAACCACCGCCGGGCTCCCGGCCCCCGGCGTGTTCACCGGCCAGAAGCTGTTGCAGCAGGGGAAGCAGATAGGCGAAGGTTTTTCCCGTCCCGGTGGCGGAACGGAAGATCACCGGCTCCCCGGCGGCCAGGAAGGGAATCACCTGTTTTTGAATTTCCGTGGGGGTACGAATATTCCGTTCCGCCAGGCGTCCGGTAAAAAAAGGATCAACTCCCAGGGCCTTGAAGGTTTCCATGTTTCGCGGGGCTCCGTCACCCGGCCCGCTTGCCCGGCCAGGTATCAAGGGAACTGCGGTAAATTTTTTCCAGTTCCTTCGCCATGGTGTCAATGGTCCAGCCCTGGGCGTGAACTCTGGCCTCCTCCACCTTCCGGCCATACAGCGCTTCATCCTCAAGAAGATCGCAAACCCGGGCGATAAATTCACCCCGGTCGTTTTTCACCATAAAGCCGCCGTTGTCGCCGCCCATCACTTCCAGCGTTCCCTTTTCGCCGATGGCCACCACGGGAATCCCCGAAAGCATGGCCTCGATAGTTACCATGCCCTGGGTTTCGGTGAGGGAGGGGAAGACAAAAATGTCGGACATGGCGTAGGCCAGGGCCAGATCCCGCCGGGCCAGATAGCCGGTAAAAAGACAAAAATCGGCGATTTCCAGTTTTTCGCTTTCTTTTTTCAGATCGTAGAAATCCGGGCCGTTCCCGGCGATAAGGAGCAGTATGTCCGGATGCTTTTTGATGATCGCCGGAAGAATTTCCAGCAAAAAGCCGATATTTTTTTCCTTGCCGATCCGTCCGGCAAAAAGGAGGATCCGCTTTCCCCGGAGGACGGGATATTTTTCTTCCATCCTGCGCCGGAATTCCTCCACCTCCGTTTTTTCATGCTGAAAAAGAACCGGATCAACTCCGGTAGGGAGGAGGTAGGTTTCCTTCCGTACTTTGTACTCCTTGAGTACCTTCATGGTTTGGGAACTGGGAACGATGATCCGGTTCGCCCGGCGCATGATGTTTTTCAAAACCTGCCGGGCAATAAACCGGAGGAAAAAATCCGGGAGCAGGGGGATGTAATTCCTGATGTAATCTTCCCACATGGTATGAAAGGTGTAAATCACCGGCAGGTAATGAAGCCGGGCGTACTGGAAGCCAAATTCGGCGATCACAAATTCGGTATTCACATGGAGAATATCAGGATCAAAAACTTCAAGCTGTTTGGACACCCAAACCCACTTGTGGGCCAGGGCCAGCCGGTCTTCCCTGGTAACCGGCGACGGCATGGAGGGAACCCGGATAACCGCCGGTTCCCCGTTCCCGCTGTTTTCCCGCTCCCCGGTGCCGGAGATGTACTCCGTGTCCGAGGTTTCCGGGTAGGAGGAGCAGACGATCAGCACCTGGTGCCCCGCCCTGACCAGCGCGTGGGAAAAGGAATCCACTGACACGGTTACCCCGTTCACCCGGGGCCAATAGGCATCAGTAAACATAACGATTTTCATATACCTCCAGTATAATATACTTGGGGAGATTGTGGAACACAGGGCCGTTCCACCGGCGCGTGTGTTACCGTTATCCCAAAACAGCCCTTAACGGGCTGCTTTTTCGCGCCGGCGCGTACGACCGTCTAAAGCCGGTCTACCGCTGTTTATGCGCTGCCATTGCTGCGCGCCGAGCGTGTGTTACCGTTATCCCAAAACAGCCCTTAACGGGCTGCTTTGGGTGCGCTGGTATAAACCTGCGGGAATTGATAAACTGCCGGTGTTACATAACCCAACAAAATGGATGTTCCCATAAAGGAATCAACATGGTAGGTATCTCGATTGCGTTTCTGGTGTTTTTTCTTGCCCTGATGACCGGCATCGGTATTTGGGGAATGCGGAAAACCAAAACCCTGGGGGATTTTTTTCTCGGCGGCAGGACCATGGGGCCCTGGGTGTCCGCGGTGGCCTACGGAACCTCCTACTTTTCGGCGGTGATTTTTATCGGTTTTGCCGGGGCCCAGGGCTGGCAGTTCGGCTTGAAGGCCCTGTGGATCGCCCTGGGCAACGCCGCCATCGGGGCCTGCGCGGCCTGGATAGTTTTGGCCCGGCGGACCCGGCGGATGACCCAGAACCTGGACGCTATGACCATGCCGGAATTCCTCCAGGAACGGTACGGCGCAAAACACTTAAAGCCCGTGGCGGCTTCGGTGATTTTTTTCTTCCTCCTCCCCTACTCCGCTTCGGTGTTTAAGGGGCTGGGGCACCTCTTTGAGGCGGT
>JAISBS010000038.1 GCA_031266075.1 Treponema sp. | reverse complement strand
GGTGTGTTTTAGAGAGAGAGAGAGAGAGAGAGAGAGAGAGAGAGAGAGAGAGAGAGAGAGAGAGAGAGAGAGAGAGAGAGCAAGAACTATGCCAAGTGCGACAGTTTCAGGAAATTTTGTGGTAAAAAATCTTTTATCAGCCGCCAAACAATACATCAAAACTCCCCTATGGGGCCCGCAGGCCCAAACCGGAATATTATCATCAAAATCATAATAGACTACAAATTTTTTGTCTACACTGCCCGCCACTGCCAGGGGGGTAGCGGAAAAGCGTTTTTGCAAAGTAAAAACCTTTGGAGCGCAGGGGGGGCCAAAATAACGGCGTCCGCACACAAAAAAAGTACGGAAACCGCCCCCCCCTTCAGAAGCAGATCATTTGGAGCTGACAGACCAGGCTATTGGGTTACGAAAAAAATTGCGACATGATCCGCGGGAGGCGCCGCCCGCCGCTACCGGGGGATTTTTGGCAGCATATTGATTATCCGCCAAATTCCGCCCTATACTGAGCTGAAGCTGTTCCAAAACTTCAGTTTCTGGAACAGCAACCTTGGATTTACGAGGTTGTTTCATCAGACCTTTGGTCTGAACCAACCGGGTTTTGAAACAGCCTCAGCTTTCTCAAAGTTCCTGAAAAGGCGGACTGTCGTGAGTACAGGAAAAACCCTGGCGGAAAAGATTTTTGAGGCCCACGTAGCGGACCGGCCCTTTGGAGATGTCTGGGTGCTGCGGCTGGACCGGGTCTTTTGCCACGAGATCACTACCCCCATCGCCATCAACGATCTGGTCTCAAAAAATCTGGACCGGGTTTTTGACCCCGGAAAGATCAAGGCGGTCATCGATCATGTAAGCCCCGCCAAGGACGCCAATACGGCCCTGCAGGGGAAGATTCTCCGGGACTGGGCCCGGCGGCACCGGATTACGGATTTTTTTGACGTGGGGGCCAACGGGGTCTGCCACGCCATCTTCCCGGAGAAGGGTTTTATCCGGCCTGGCTTTACGGTGATCATGGGGGACAGCCACACCTGTACCCACGGGGCCTTCGGGGCCTTTGCCGCCGGGGTGGGTACAACCGATCTGGAGGTGGGAATCCTCAAGGGTGTCTGCGCCTTCCGCAGGCCCGAAACGCTCCGGGTAAATTTGACCGGCGCGCTGAAAAAGGGCGTGTGTGCCAAAGACGTAATCCTCGCCGTCATCGCGCGGATCGGCGTTGCCGGGGCTACTGCCAAAGTGATGGAATTCCGGGGGCCCGTGATCGACGCCCTGAGCATGGAAGGCCGGATGACGATCTGCAACATGGCGGTGGAGGCCGGGGCCACCAGTGGGGTCTGTATGCCCGATGCCGTTACCGTGGACTACCTCTGGCCCTTTATCGGCCCCGGTTCCCCCGGCGCGGCGTCCGGCGCCACGACGACCGGCGCGATGGGCGGCGGAAGCGGGGCGGACAACGACCGGCGTTTTGACACAAAAGAAGAAGCCCTGGCGGATTTTTCCCGCTGGCGGAGCGATGATGATGCGGCGTATGTAAAGACTGTGGACATTGACTGCTCCGGCCTTGAACCCTGCGCCACCGTGGGCTACAAACCCGATCAGGTAAAGAGTATCCGGGAGCTTGAGGGGACGAAGGTGGATCAGGTCTACATCGGCTCCTGCACCAATGGCCGCATCGAAGACCTTCGGGAGGCGGCGACGGTGCTACGGGGCCGGAAAATCGCCCCCACGGTCCGGGGAATCCTGTCCCCCGCCACCGCCGGGGTGTTTAACCAGGCTCTGCGGGAAGGGATTCTCCAGGTATTTCTGGACGCCGGGTTCTGCGTAACCAACCCCACCTGCGGGGCCTGCCTGGGAATGTCCAACGGCGTACTGGCCGAAGGGGAAGTCTGCGCCGCCACCACGAACCGCAACTTCTATGGACGCATGGGCAAGGGTGGTATGGTTCATCTGATGAGCCCCGTTTCGGCGGCGGCGGCGGCGGTGGCGGGGACGATACGCAGCCCGGAAAATCTATAGGGATTATTATAATGAAAATATTCGGCGGAACCGTGCTGTTTCTGGATCGCGGCGACATCAACACCGACGAGATCATCCCGGCCCGGTATTTGAACGAGAGTTCCAAAGAGGCGCTGAAGCCGTACCTCCTCGAAGACCTGAGGCTGCCGGGCTTTGACCTCCGGCGGGACCTTGCCGGAAAAGGGGCCATCATCTCCCGCGCCAATTTCGGCTGCGGCAGTTCCCGGGAACACGCGCCCTGGGCGCTGGAGGCGAACGGGATCAACATCGTTATCGCCGAAAGTTTCGCCCGGATATTCCGGCAAAATATGTATAACTGCGGCATGATCGCCTGCGAGCTTCCGGCCCCGGCGCTGGATGAAATCTTCCGGGACTTTGGCGGAGCCAAAGGCGAAACGTTTGCCGCGGAACTGGCCGTGGACACCGCATCAGACATCCTCAGCTTGAGCGGGGGCGGCGGTGAAAAAAAATTCCCCTTTACCCTCACGGATTTTGAACGGGCTTTGGTAGAGGCCGGCGGCTGGGTGGAATACGCGGCGCGGCGATATTAGGGAACTTTTGGACACCCACCCAACCGGAGTTTCCAAAAATTCCCATTAGGATGGTTCAAAACACTTCTTCCAGCACGTAAAAAACGCTTTTGTCGGTGCCAAAGATGATCCGCTTGCCCGCGATCACCGGAGCGGAAAGCAGGGAGCCTTCGGTTTCCATCTGCCAGAGCCGCCTGCCGTCCCTGGCGGAAATGCAGACGATCTGCGGCGGTCTCTGACCGTCCCCCAGTACGCCGAAATACACCCGGCCCCCCGCCAGCGTGGGAGCGGAACATACCGGCGTATCAAAGGCCGTTTCCCAGCGGAGGATTCCGGTTTTCGCGTCAAAGGCCCGGGCCATCACATCGCCGCCGGAATAGATCACCAGGTCTTTCCAAACCGCGGGGGCCATGAAGTCAAGCATTTCTACATCCCGGAAAAACAGTTCCCAGACTCCTCCTTCGTCCATATCCCAGCCTTTCCAGACTCCCTCGCGGTGCTGCACCCAGACCTGCTCCCCGGTGCGGCGTTTGTAGGCATAAAACGAAAGGCTCATGCCGCCCCACACATCCGCGGCGGCGAAGTAGATCAGATCGCCCCGGATTGCGGGAAAGGAATACCAGCTTGAGGCGATTTCATAATAGGGGACAAACCAGAGAAATTCCCGTTTGTTAAGATCGTAGGGCCCCACCAGATCAACACGGGGGCCTGTGGCAAAGTACATCACATCATCGGCCATGAGAAACGTAAAGTTTGACCAGCCGGGATTCACCAGGCGGAATTCCTCCTTCCCCGAGGGGGAAAGAAAATAAATGGCGTCCGAATCGCCGGAAAAAATGATATGATCCTTGTATCGTTCCACCTGCGAATTGACCTGGCTCCCGGTTTGGAAATTCCATATCTCGCGTCCGTCCCGGCGGGACAGGGCGTATACCTTGCCGTCCTTGCTGCCGAAGTACACCTGGCTGTTGTCAACATAGGGGACGGAGTTGATCTCCGCGCCGCTTTTGAAGACCCAGCGCATATAGCCGCTTTCCACGTCCAGCGCGTAGAAGTTGCCGTCGTCGGAGCCGAAGTATATCGTGTCGCCCATGACCACCGGCGGGTTCAGGGACTGGATGTTTTCATTGTCAAGCTGAAGTTTTATTTTCCACCGCACGCCCAGGGGCGGCGATATGCGGGAGGCGCTGACCCCGCGGCCCCCTTCGCCCCGGAACTGCACCCAGTCCGACCTTTGCGAACAGGCCCCCAGCACGGCAAGGGCCGAAAGGCAGCAGGCGACTTTTTTCATCATCATAAATACGCCAGACCCCGGAGGCTGAAAAGCCGGATAAAAAACGCCCGAAGGCCCCGCCGCCGGACCGCCTCTATGCTGTTCCGGTATTCCTGCCTGAGCTGCCGGAACCGTTCAGCCTGTTCAGCGGGATCGGCGAATTCCCGCCACCGCAGTTCGGCGTATAGGGCGGCGAAAGCGGCAAAGGGCGATCCTTCCCCCGCTCCGGGAAACAGTTGGACGTATTCGGCGGCGGTCTTTGACGCCGGTTTAATCGGCCTGCCGTCCGCCGCAAGCCGGGCCAAAAGCAGCAGGTACAGCGATCGGGCTCCGGCCCTGCCGCCCCGCCGGGCGCCCAGATGCAGCAGCAGTTTCCTGCCGTACCGGATCGTATAGGCGGCGGCCAGGAGCGCGGCGGCCAGAAAACCCAGGGCCCGGAGTACCGCCCGCCAGGGGAAGGGCCGGGCCGGCGAATACACCCTGGTCTCGTCAAACAGGGGGATCACCACATCCCGCATATTGCCATCGCCGGAGCCCACCGGCGGTATGGCAAACAGGGTGGCCTCAAAATCGATCCAGCCATATTCGGGAATGTAAAACTGCGGCCAGGCATGACTGTGGGCGTCGGTTACCAGATACAGGTCTTCAAAGGGGAACTGCCGGAGGACCGGAAGTTTGTTCCGCAGCGCCGCCAGCCCCCGGATATGGGCCGTTGTTTGCAGGCTTTCCGCGGCCAGAAAACCCGTTACCACCCGGGAAGGAACACCCGCAAGCCGCCCCAGCAGGGCCGCGGTGTGTGAAAATTCAACGCAGTCCCCGTCTTTCGTGTTCAAAAGAAATTCTTTCAGCGCGGCGATGGAAGAATTGTCATTGTCGCTGATGTTGTACTGGTAGTCGTCAAAACTTGTCAGGATGGCGACAATTTTTTCCATGTACCCGCTCTCCATCGTAGCGGCAAAGCCGGTATGGCGCCAGTCTTCAAGGGCCCCGGCAAGGTAGACGCTGAAAATTTCCCGGTCCGCCGGAGCAAGCGGAAATTCAAGATAGGCTGCCAGGGTTTCCGCTTCGCCGGGCGTTAAATCCCGCACCGGCGCGGCGGCCAGTTCCAGCGGATTCGCGGCGTGCATATCGGCAACGACCCGGTGAATATACCGGAGCGGCCCGGAATTTTCACTCAGGACGGTGGGCTCCACCGAATAGGGACGGTAGGGCAGAAAATTTTGCGGCAGCGTTGAAAGGGAAAACACTTCGTTTCGTTCCCGGCCCGCATCGTATTCCGTTCCGGGGTTCACCCAGGTGCTGAGGAGCCGCAGATGCGGCAGATTGTTCAGAGGTTCATGGGGGCCGGGAAGGAAGCCCGCAGCCGGATCGAGACGGCCCCGGAAGGATTCCCCCGCGTACACCGGCTCCATTTTGGAAGCCACCACCATCACTGTATATTGCCGCGTTTCTCCGCCGCCCCTGCCGCCCTTGCCCCGCCGGCGGCCTTCGCCGGGCCAGTCATTTTCGGAAAGGCCCCGCAATCCCGGCTCCCTCCCGGTCTCGCCGGGAATGGTCTTCCTGCCGTCCTTTCTCCGCCCGTTGTTTTCTTCCGGTATACCCCATTCGCTGTCATCGCCGGGCTTTTTGTCCACCCGGTCGGAGAGCAGATTGGCGATCACCGTGTTGCGGATAAAGTCCGCGGGGAGGACAAACAAAACAAGGGCCAGCGCCGCCGCAGAGGCCAGTGCGAAAACCGCCGTTTCCCCCCGGGCCCGGGCGAGGCTTTTGGGATACAGGCAAAAATACACCACCGCGCTATGGAGCAGAAAAACCAGCGCGGTCCAGACCAGAATGATCTGGGTCAGGCCCAGGCTTTGCCCCGCGGCATCCTCGCCGGAACGGGAAAAGGCCAGCAGCCGGAGACAGACCCAGGCCAGAAAAAAAGGCTCCAGTACCGAGGCCTTGCCCCAGCGGGGGTAGCGGAACAGCAGCAGAGTCAGGGTAAAGCTCAGGATTCCCGCGCCGAAGGGCGCCACCGCGCCGGGGCCGAATCCCCCCGCATACACCGACAGCAAAAACAGCGGCAGGACGGCAAGGATCACTTTGCCGAATCCTTTGCCCTTTGGGGCGGGGAGAAAGGCGATCAGGGCCTCGTAGGGGATAATGATGAACCACAGGACAAAGCCGGAACGGTCATAGGAAATGGAAATCCCCGGATGCAGAACCGGCAGCAGGGCCGTGCCGAAATAGAAAAAAAGCCGCAGGACAAAAAGCGCCGTCCGGGATTTTTTCACCACCGGGCCTCCGCATATCCCGGCAGAATCCTGCCGCCGGAAACCAGCGGCGGGTTCGCAAAGCCGCGGGACGGGGCCCGCCGGGCCTTCAGCCACCGGAACGGGGGGGCAAAACCCCCAAGGGGAAAATCCCGGAGATGCAGCGTTTCCACTTCCCCGGGCAGGGTTCCCGGAGGGACAGGCCGGCACAGAAAAAGGAAAACCGGGCGGGTGGCGTTCATCAAAAAGGCCGTCAGTCCCGAATCGCAGGGGGTGGAAAAAACGTACAGGTTTTCCCTGCCTCCACCGGCAGGCGCGTCCGCGGCTCCTTCCTGCCGGACTGGAGAAAAGGACAGGCCCGCCAGTTCGTCCAGAAATTTTTCCAGATCGTCCTCGTGGTATATATCCCAGGCCCCTTCCGCGGCCCGGACGTGCAGCACATATTTTGCCTGTTCCGCCTGTACCGAACGCAGAAACCGGGCGAGCTGCGCCTTCGCCCGGTCCAGCAGCCAGAGTTCCTCCAAACTGGCCCAGGGTGGGCCGCCCGAAGGACCGTAATTGCGAAAGCGCACTTCAATCCGGTTGACCTTTTCCTGCGTATCCGGGGATATGCGGGTGATAAGGGTGTCAATCCGCCCGGAGCTTTTCCAGTTGATATCCCGAAACCGGTCGCCGGGGGCGTATTCCCGCATATAGTACCGCTCCTGGTCATCGGCGCTTTTGTTGCGCCGGTCCTCGGCCCCCGAATGGGCTTCGATGCGGAAGGAGTTGCCGGAACAGGGGGCGCTGCGGATGGTGAGGGCCCGGCTGCCGGGGATTCCGCAGGGAAAGGAAAAAAAACCGAACAAGTCCCGGAGACGGCAGGAGCTTTCCCCCAGGAAAATCCCGGACATGGGGAAATTGATGGTGAGCCGGGCCGGGCCGCCGCCGGGAGCCGCGGAGGTTTCGGCGGACCAGCGGCATCCGTCCGCCGAGCCGCCGGGAAAAAAACGGCCCCGGACCACAAAGTGGAGCCGGAAGAACCAGGGAACCGGAAGGTCAAGTCCGGCGACCGCGGTTTCTTCGGCGGCGTTTGCCCCCAGCGGCGCGGGAACCGTCCAGAGAGGCGAAAGCCCGGCAAAGCGCCCGGCCCCCAATGTCCCGGCGATGAAGCAAATCAGCAGGAAGCACAACAGCGCCGCCGAAAGGACAATTTCGTAGGCGTTGCGGAAAACCAGCGACTGGACCAGGATAAACAGGGCGATGGCGGCGGCGGCAAACCCCGCGGGGGTAAAAACAGGCCGGAACCGGGCGCCGGGACGGGGCATCAGGGGCTTTCCTGTTTCCGGGGCTCCACCGGTGCAGCGTCAAGAATATTTTCCAGCGGCGCTTCCGGCGGTATCGCCGGATCCCTGGTGGTAATGCGGTGGGCCATAGCGGGGATAAAAATTTCCTTGACAAAATCCACCGGCACATAGTCCAGCCCCCGGCACAGGGCCAGCGATCTGACCAGCCGGGAAATCCGCACCCCCGCGCGGGGGCTCGCCCCGGTTTCGATGTCCGGGTGGCCTCTGGTCCGCCGGACACAGTCCACAATGTAGGCGCTGACCTCAGGATGCATCTGCACCTCGTCCACCATCTTTTTCCAGCGGATCAGATCTCCGCTGTCGATAACGCTTTCAAAATTTTCCCAGGCGTCCATCCTGCCGTGGCGGCCAATAATTTCCCGTTCATCCGCTTCGGAAGGATAACCCAGCGAAAGGCGGATCATAAACCGGTCAAGCTGGGGGGCCGGCAGCGGGAAGAGGTGAACCCCCCGCAGGTTCATGGTGGCGATGATAAAAAACGGGTCGTGGAGGCGGTAATGTTTTCCCTCTATAGTAACGCTCTGTTCCTCCATGACCTGCAAAAAACTTCCCTGGGTTTTGGGGGTCAGAAGGTTGATCTCGTCGCAGAGGACGAAATGGGCGAACACCGGCCCCTTGTTAAAGACCAGCTCCCCGGAATGGCCGATAAACCGGTTGTAGCCCAGAATGTCCTGGGGCAGCAGGTCAACCGTACACTGGATACGGTTAAAGCCCTCCATGTTGATATCCTCCGCCGCCATGTCTTCGGGCCGCCATCGGATCGACCGGGCCAGCGCCCTGGCAAGGGATGTTTTTCCCACGCCGTGGGAATCCGCCAGGATCACGTGTCCCCCGGCGATCTCGGCGGCGATGATGTATTCCAGTTTTTTGGTATCAACGGAAATAAGCCGCTTGATGTTACGCATCAGCAGTTCGATAGACTCTTTTATCCCGGAACTCATAGCTTATCCTATGGCAATGCCGGGAAAGAAACAAGATACTTTCCCTTAAAAAAGTTAAATTTTTTCTGTATACTTTTTTATACATTTCATGGCGATCACAAATGAGCGCCCGTCCATAAAACGCGAAGCTCCGGTTTGGGCTTCCTTTGCGGACAGACGCTAATTGTAACTTATAACTATCGCGTTACTGGAAAACGATCTCCCGGGAAACAGGTCATCCGGCGCTCTTTCATCATCTTTTTTCATTTTATCAAACGCTTCTTTGGCGCAATATTTTTTTTGCACATCACCAGCCGCCACCCATCCGAACAATTCATTTGATATGCCGATAATATAATAGTTCCGGACATTTCTTTTCAGTATTTTTAAAAATATTTTTTCTTCATTAGTGTTATCGAATTCCCACCGGTATGTTCTTTCTTCACGAAGCAGTTTGTAATTGTCTTTCCTGAAATCGTTCACCGTATATTTATTTGCATCCAGAATATAACCATCAAAAGGCAAGGCGTTATATGGAGAATTGGCATCCCAGCCGAATTTGCTTATAAACGAAAACGCCGCCGCGCTGACAAATTCCAGAATGAACATTTTTGGCATACCATTGATAATGAATTCCATGTCCATGGTTAATATCCTGCGCCGTATATTCGCGCCATACGATTTTATAACATTTTTATTTATTATTTCTGCGCACTGCTGTCCGGTTTAATCATAAAACCCCTCCAAGAGCAGTTGGGGCGAAGGGATTTTGAGAGGCGGCGGTTTGTCTGGGCATAAATCCGGGATAGAACATTTGGCAAGCAGGGTCGTCTTCATCATTTGTACGAGCTGATGGGCGGAAGCGGTTATGCCGTCGAGGGTTTTACATATCCACAATAAAACCGATATAATCAAGGCTACC
>JAISBS010000005.1 GCA_031266075.1 Treponema sp. | reverse complement strand
CCCCGGTCTTCTGGGAAGAAACGGAAGATGACCGGACCCAAAAGACGGTTCACCGCTGCCATGAACCCAGGCTATATGCTTACCGTTCTTTTCGGAAAGTAAATGCAGGAGCCCTGGCTTGCCGGGCCGGTAAAATTGACAGGGATAAAAAAATAGTATAAACTCGTCTCTCTAAACAAAGGGGAAGCTCCGAAAACCCCGGTTGGGTTTTCAGAAGTTCCCAAAGGAAAAAGAGGAAGACAAAATGGCTAAAAAAATAGGTCTGGCGGCGTTTTTATCAATACTGTTTTTTTCCTGTTCTTCGGCCCCCGAAAAAAGAAATGATGATCCGTATCTGTATGGCTCCCATGAACTCCTGGGCAGATCGGGACAGGCTTTGGAGGCTGAAACCAGGATGATAGCATACTCAATATCGCTGGAGCTGGTCGTTAAAAATCCCGGTGAAATCAGGGCCGTTCTTGCCGGGCAGGTTAAAACCAGCAATGGGTTTATTGTCAGGGATTCGGAAAAATTTATAACGGCGCGAATACCGGCGGAAAACATGGACAGTTTTTTAAACAGCGTCAGACAGCACGGAAAGGTGAAAAATGAAATAAAAACCGGAACTGATATTACCGATCAGTACCGGGACAATGCCATAAAACTGGAAAGTTTAAAAAATGTGCGCCACAGGTATTTGGCCTTGCTTGAAAAAGCAAATTCCGTTGCCGATATGCTGAGTATCGAAAAAGAACTTGAACGCATAAATACGGAAATAGAAGTACTGGAAGGGAAATTAAAGTATGCCGAATTAAGCGCGGCATATTCAAATATAACGGTAGTGTTTGGTGAAAATAAAAAACCGGGGCCGCTTGGCTGGCTGTTTTATGGATTGTATCAGGGGATCAAGTGGCTTTTTGTTTGGGGCTAAGGGTTTCGCCAGGAAGGGGCCATACCGTGAAGCCGCTTGATCTTTTCCCCGTCATTGCCGCCGCCGCCCTGCTCCTGGGGGCTTCCGCGGTTTTTTCCGGCTGCTATACCCTGAAACAGGGGACGGCCCTGCTGGGCTATCTGGGCCGGGCGGTTCCCCTGGAAAGCCTGCTGGAAAGCGGCCCCGGCGCGGATAATCCGGCGGACAGCCCGGCGGAAGAAAACCGCCGGTTTGTGGAACTGGTTCAGGACATCCGGCGCTTTGCCCTGGATGAACTGGGGCTGGCGGCCACGAAAAACTACACGAAATACGTAGCTATTGACCGGGATTACCTGGCCGCGGTGGTGTCCGCTTCCGCGGCGGATTCTTTTGAACGCCACGAGTGGCGGTTCCCCGTGGTGGGTTCCGTGCCCTACAAGGGCTTTTTTGACCCCGCGGACGCCCGGAAGGAACGGGCCAAACTGGATCGGCGGGGTCTGGACGTATGGGTTCGGAGGGTTGACGCATTCAGCACTCTGGGCTGGTTCCAGGATCCGCTCTACTCCTATATGCGATCCTACCCCCCGGAACGGCTGGCGGACCTCATCATCCATGAATCCCTCCACGCCACGGTGTTTCTGAAAGGCCGCGCCCAGTTCAACGAAGAGCTGGCGGAATTCGTGGGCAGCGAAGGCGCCCGGCGCTATATGGAAAGCCGCTTTGGGACAGATTCGGAAGAATACCGCCGGATGCTTGATGCGGAAGCCGATACGTCGGCCTTTCTGACCTTTATCCGGGAATTGATTGGGGAACTGGAGCGCATCTACGCCGGGGGCGGCACAAAAGCGGAGAAACTGCAAAAAAAAGAAGCGGCCATCGGAGCCGCCAAAATCCGCTTTGCGGAAGAATACGGCAGCCGTTTCAAAAGCGAACAGTACCGGAGCTTTGTTGATCTCCCGGTCAACAACGCATACCTGGAACTGTTCCGCCTCTACTACGGGGGCGGGGATTTTTACCGGGAACTGTATCACCGCTCCGGCCAGGATCTTCCCCGGTTCATCACCGCGGCAAAGACTCTGACCCGGAAGGGGGACCCCAAAACGCAGCTTGAAACGGCCCTGGGGATCCCGGCTCCCCTCCCCTAGCAGTTTGTTGCACTTCGCGCATAAAATTTTCAAAACCGGCTAATCGGCGATTTTTTACCGTGCAAACTGCAACAGGCTCCTAAGTTCCGCCGCCCAGCTCTTTTTCCAGCCGCTGACGGATGGCGTCGTATTCCAGATTGTCAACCTGCTCCCGGAGCCAGGCCACCAGATCTCCCCCGGATTCATAGGTGTACTTTTCCAGTTCGCCGACCGCCGCTTCCATCATGGTGGATTTAAAATGCCTTCCCGCGTCAAGAATTTTTTCCAGCAGGGCCCTGGACGGAGCGGCGGCCTGTTCTTTTTTGACCTCGCCGTTTTCCTGCAGCAGGGCCCGTATGCCCGCCAGCGCCTTTTCCACCCGGTCAATAAATTCACGGTTGTCCGCCGCCACTTTTTCGTAGTTTCCCGCCTTGGCGGCATATTCCAGCGCCTCGGCCGTTTTGCCAATCTCCTCCGCGCAAATACCATAGCTTGCGCCCTTGAGCCCGTGAACATTCACCGCATAATCCCCCAGCGTTTCCGGGGAAGGGGAACGGAGTTTTTCAAGCAGATCCGGGGTATGAATCATGTAAGACCGGAGAACGGCAACATACACCTCCTGTTCCCCGTAACGGTCAACCCCCGCCGAAAAGTCTATCTCGTCCGCCGCCAGCCCCGTTTTGGGCCACGACCCCGTTCCCGGCCCGGCGGATTCGGCAAGGGCCCGCTCCGCCGCTTCTACCGCGGCATGGGCGGCGGCTTTTTCGGCCTGCTCTTTCTCCGCCTTCCGCAAGGTTTCTTTGCTCTGCCGATCCCTAATCCAGTGATTCAGCAGACTGTTCAGCCGTTTCAGGTCTACCGGTTTGGAAATAAAATCGTTGAAGCCGTTGGCGATGAACAGTTTTTCGTTGCCCGCCAGAGCGTTTGCGGTAAGGGCGATAATGGGAATGTTCTTTGCGTATTCCGTGCCGATCTCATTTCGGATAATCCTGACCGCCTCTATGCCGTCCATACCGGGCATCATGTGATCCATAAAAACCGCATCGTAACGAACCTGTTCTTTCCGGATCAGGGCAACCGCCGCCGGGCCGCTGGAAACACAGTCAATGCTTAAACCGTAGGGCAGCATCAGGCCCCGGGCCACGTCAAGATTTGTGGCCACATCGTCCACTATCAAGACCTTCCCGTAGGGCATCCAGGATCGGACAATGGTTGTTCCCCGCTTGCGCTGGCTTTCCCGGAATTTAAAGGTCTTGAGATTTTCCACCATTTCCCGGCCCAGCGGTTCCGGCGAGACGATCCCCTGGCGGATCCGGGCGGTAAAGACGCTGCCCCTGCCGTACTCGCTTTCCACCTCGATGGAACCGTCCATCATGGTAATCAGTTTTTTGGTAATGGAAAGCCCCAGTCCGGTTCCTTCTATTTTCCGGTTCGCCTGGACATCAAGCTGGCTGTATTCAGAAAAAAGTTTTCCTATGTCTTCTTTTTTGATCCCCCGGCCCGTATCTTCCACGATGAATATCAGCATCAGATCCTGACCCCGCACTTCCCAGCGAATTCTAAGGACAACTTTTCCTGCCTCGGTGTATTTAAAGGCGTTGGAAAGCAGGTTGCTGAGGATCTGTCTGACCCGGATTTCATCTCCGTGGAGACGGGCCGGCAGGGTCTCGTCAATCTCCAGTTCAAATTCGATGGGCTTGGAGCCGATGCGGACGATATTGAGCTGGATCGTGTCGTTGATCAGGCTGGGGCTGTCATAATCCACAGGGATCAGGCTGAAGCTGCCCGCCTCGATCTTGGAAATATCCAGTATGTCGTTGATAATGGCCAAAAGGCCCGAACCGGAAATGAAAATTTTTTCCAGGTTTACACGGGCCTCCGCGGAAAGGTTCCGCTGCAGCTCTATCTCCGAAAAGCCAATGATGGCGTTCAGGGGTGTGCGGATTTCGTGGCTCATGGTGGCGAGGAAGGAGCTTTTTGAGCGGTTCGCCGCCTCCGCCTCCAGCTTGGACTGAACCACCGGGGTAATATCGGTAATGTCGATAAAGGTTCCCCCGGTATCCCCCGCCAGCTTGTCGGAAATAATTTTAAAATACCGGGGTTTGCCGTTCCGGGTAATTTCGCGGGTGTCTTCAAAATAGCCGGGGCTTTCCAGAATTTCGCTGATCGTCATCTTGATGTTCATTTCTCCAAAAAGATCCAGGATGGGCCGCCCTACGGGAAGTTCGGCGTTCCAGATATGGGCAAATTCCGCCAGGGGCTTGCTGATGTAGGTAATGCAGTTCAGTTCATCCACCGTGGCCATCAGGTTGGGCGTAGAGGCCATCAGGGTCGTAAAAGTGTCCTCTGCCTTTACAGAGGCGGAATTTTTATCCCAGGCAAATTTCGTGAGCGTATACACCAGCATGGAACCGCAGATCGCCATAACCCAGCTGGCGATCAGTTCGCTTGTCTGGCTGACTCCTGAATTCTCCCGGAAAAAGACCCCGGAAATGACGATGCAAAAAATGGCGGCATTGCTGACCAAAATATACCAGAACAGGCTTTTGGGCTGAAAATAAACCCCCGCAATAATGCAGAGAACCAGATACACAATAAAATAATGGCTAAAATATCCGATGAGGATAGAACCGGCGCTGTAGATGGCAAAAACGAAAAGGGGAATAAAAAACGCCAGAACCCGGGCGCTTCGGGCGATGCTGAACAGAAGTATCAGCAGGATCAGGGAAAGCAGCACAAAAATCAGCATGAGCCGCAGGGCCGCATAATCGCCGTTTTCCAGAAATTCAATGCCGCGGAAAATTCCAAAAACAAGGATGCTGAAAAACGCCAGTGTATTCGCCAGCTTGTAATAGCGGGTATGGCTGCTGTTCCTTTGGGAAACCTGTTTTAGGGACCAGGAATTATGGTTATTCATGAAATTCCGCCCTCCTCCGGTAGGATAAATTATTCACCGCCACTATTTTGACCGCCTGGGGAATGATCTCAATGGTAATATGGGAATCAAAAAAAGCCTCCCCGTCCATGTTTACCAGCAGGGGAGAATCGGAACGAATGGTGATTTTTTTTGCCCGCCGCAAAAAACAGAGCCGGGGGTGTTTGTAATATTTCCCCCGCAAATACCGGCGCATAAGGCTGAAGGCCGTAAGGGGCCCGATTTTCCTGACTACCATCATGTCCAAAAATCCGTCGTTGGGCATGGCGGTGGCAACCGGGAATTTGCCCGACCCGTAACAGGGGCCGTTGGCCACATTGATATTGTTGTACCGCCCCGAATAATCAAGATCGTCGGCCCGGAGGTCGTAGCGCTGGCCGCAGAGATTCTTTTCAAAGGCGGCGGCAATCCCCCCCAGGATGTAAAACAGGGAGCCCAGGCCGGGAAGCATGAGTTTGGCCTGTTTGAACCGTTTGCCCAGGGCAACGGCATTCATCACCGCGGCGGACTCCTGGCCCACGGTACAGAAATTCAGGGCGTAGTTGTTGCCGCAGTGGATAATGTCCGTAGGGATCGCCGGGGCGGCGACCTGCAGGGCGACATCGCGGAAGCTGTCGTAATGCTCATCCCCAAAGGCCCGGACAAAATCGCTGCCCCCTCCAAAAGGCATGATGGCCAGTTCCGCATTAGGAAGGCCCACAATACCGTTCAGACAGTCAAAGACAATCCCGTCGCCCCCCACCGCATAAATCCTGACCGTGGTATCGGGAGTGGAAATGGCCAAATATTTTCGAATCACGCAGATAGCGTCCCGGGGATACCGGGACACATGGTAAAACAGGCTGGGGATCCGCTTGCGCCAAAAATGTTTTTCCACCTGTTTGATAAAGTTTTCCAAATCCCCCCTGCGGGGAAAGGATCGGGGGTTGATGATAAAAAAATGCTCCCGTTTTTTGTTCTCGTCCATGGTAAACCTCATACTGCGACGGCCCCAAACAGCCCTGAGGCTGTTCCAAAACTGAAGTCCTGGAACAGCCTCCCTTAATTTTTCTTTTTTGCCGCCGCCGTCAATTTTTCGTTCAAATCCGCAAAGGCGTCTACGATCCTGCCGTCAAAGTTTTTGTCCCGGCCCTCTAGAATTATTTCGCAGGCTTCGCTGTGGCTCATTCCCCGGCGGTAGACCCGGTCGTCCACCAGGGCGTCGTACACATCCGCTACCGCCATGATCCGCCCGCAGAGGGGGATTTGATCCCCCGCAAGACCCCTGGGGTAGCCCTTTCCGTCGTACCGTTCATGGTGGGACGCGGCGATTTGTTTGGCATAGTAAAGGTAATGCTGGGTGGGCGTCCGGGCCAGCATGTGGTCAATGATCTTTTCGCCGATAAGCGTATGCCGTTTCATGGCGGCAAATTCCTCGTCGTCCAGCCGGTCGGGTTTGAGGAGGATCCGGTCACTGATGGCGATTTTCCCGATGTCGTGGAGGGGGGCGGCCCGGACCATCATATCCAGATCGGTGGCGGTCAGCTCCTCGGAAAACAGATCCTTTTCCATGAGCCGCTTCCCCAGCATCCCCACATAACGGCTGGTCCGGGCTACGTGTTCGCCGGTGTTTTCGTCCCGGCATTCGATAAGCTCCGCAAAGGAAAGGGCCACGCTGTCCGAAAGATTCGCCACCGTTTTTTCCAGATGAACCTGATAGAACGAAAAGCGCAGATGCAGCTCTATCCGGTGGACAAGGATGCTTTTTTCCACCGGCTTGGTGATAAAATCCCGGGCCCCCGATTGCAGGCCCCGGACTTCCGTTTCGGTGTCGTGGTTGCCGGTCAAAAAGATGACCGGGATGCTTCCCAGGTAGCGGTTCAGCCTGAGCCGTTTGAGGGTTTCAAAACCGTCCATCTCCGGCATTTCAATGTCCAGGAGGATCAGATCGGGCTTTTCCTGCTTGCATATCTGGAGGGCCTGGGCGCCCGACTTGGCCAGGGAAACATCGTAATTTTCGCCAAGCTGGGCGCCAATTTGCCTGAGGCTGGCAAGGTTGTCGTCAACGACCAGAATGTTCTTCATGACGAAGTTCCCTTCCCTGAATATTGGCCATCGGCTCCCGGGCCCGGTCCAGGGAGGTGAATTTTCCCCTGGCCGCCGCAAAAACGTCCACAATCCGGGGATCAAAAAGCGTCCCCTTCCCTTCCATGACAAGCCCGAAGGCCGTATCCGGATCCATGGCCCGGCGGAACGAACGGTCGTGGATACAGGCAATGTAAACGTTGACCAGGGCCATGATCCGGGCCGCCGGAGGAATCTGATCCCCCGCAAGGCCGTGAGGATAGCCGGAACCGTCAAAATGCTCGTGATGGCCCTGGGCAATCTGCCGGGCGAATTTCAGATAATGCTGCTCCGGAGTCCGCTCATAAAGGGTATCAAGAAATTTGGCCCCGATGAGGGTGTGTTTTTTCATCTCCTCAAACTCTTCCGGGCTCAGGGGCCCTGGTTTGAGCAGAATAATGTCGCTGATCCCCACCTTTCCCACATCATAAAAGGGAGCGGCCCGGACAATCATTTCCAGATCCGCTTCGTTTAATTCCCCCCGAAAAACCCCCGCCGCCAGGAGTTCACGGCCCAAAAGTTTCGCATAGTTGCCGGTCTTCAGTGCGTAGACCCCGGCGTTGTCATCCTTGCACTCCACCAGTTCCGCAAAGGAGGTAACGATGCTGTTTTCCAGTTCCGTAACGGTGTTTTCCAGCGACTTCTGATAGGCCGCAAACTGGAGGTGGAGTTCCAGCCGGTGGAACAGAATGTCTTTATTGGCCGGTTTGGCAATAAAATCCATAGCCCCGGACTGGAGGGCCCGGATTTCCGTGGCCGTGTCGCGGTTGCCGGTCAGAAAAATAACCGGAATGGGATTTAGGGCCGGGTCTGCCTTGATCTGCCTGATGGTCTCAAACCCGTCCATTTCGGGCATTTCCACATCCAGGAGGATCAGATCGGGCCGTTCCTGCCGGCATATCCGGAGGGCCAGTTCACCCGATTTAACCAGGGACACATCGTAGCCGGAGGTCAGTTGAGCGCCGATCTGCTTGAGTGTCGCGATATTGTCATCCACCACCAATATACGTTTTGCCATGGCCTCCGGCCTTTTTTCCAAGTCCTCCCCGGGCTGTTTTTCTTTAGGGAACCTGAGGGTATCCAAAAATTCTCTTTATTATAGACACATAACAGAAAACTGTCAAAGTCTGTAAAGCCCGGCCAAAAACAACGCGAAGAAAAGCGCTAAAGCCTGTTTTTAAAAAACCGATATTCTAATTGAAACCGGAGTGAACTTCATGCCCGTTGGGCCGCTGGAGTTTGAGCCGATGGGAACCGAAAGGTTCTCCCTCACCCTACCGGGGACAGGCGGGTTGAGGGTTCGGGAGTGTTTCCGTTGGAAAAACTCCATGGCACACGGGTATTCGCAAGAACGCCCACAAACGCTTATGTGGAGCTTTGCAATGCAAAACTCCAGGACAAAAAAGTGCAACGCATTTTTTTGTCAGGCATGGAAGCCGCGGCGCCAAAAGCCGTCACGGGACGGCGGAGCGCCGAAAAAGCCAAAGGAGTGAATTATGATTATTAATCACAACTTGAGCGCAATGTTTGCGGACAGGTCTCTTAAAGTTACCCAGGTTTCTCTGGATAAAAATATGGAGAAACTGTCCAGCGGCATGCGGATCAACCGCGCAGGGGATGATGCTTCAGGACTCGCCGTTTCTGAAAAGATGCGCAGTCAAATCCGGGGTTTGAACCAGGCGTCCACAAACGCCCAGAATGGTATTTCATTCATTCAAACAACGGAAGGGTATCTCCAGGAGTCTCAGGACATCCTGCAGCGTCTCCGCGAATTGGCAGTGCAGGCCTCGAACGGTATCTATTCCGACGAGGACCGGCTCTACATCCAGATCGAAGTTTCAGCCCTGGTTGACGAAGTAGATCGGATTGCGTCTCACGCCCAGTTCAACGGGATGAACCTGCTTACCGGTCGTTTTGGCCGGCTTGTCGGTGAAAATGTGGTTAGTGCGTCCATGTGGTTCCATATCGGAGCGAACATGGATCAGCGCGAGCAGGTGTTTATCGGCACCATGACAGCCAAGGGTCTTGGGATCCGCAATATTGGTGACGATTCAATTCTTACGTTGTCCGCACCGGACAGCGCCAACCGTGCCATTGGAACCCTCGATTCGGCGCTTAAAAAGATCAACAAGCAAAGAGCAGATCTTGGCGCCTACCAAAACCGCCTGGAACACGCAATCCGCGGCCTCGACGTTGGAGCGGAAAATATGCAGGCCTCCGAATCCCGCATCCGGGATACCAACATGGCGAATGAGACGGTCAATTATACCAAAAACCAGATCCTCTCACAAGCCGGTACCGCGATGCTGGCTCAGGCCAATCAACGGGGTCAGACAGTGCTTCAGCTTCTACAGTAGTTATACCCGTCCGGGGGCCGCGTCAACAGCATATTGCGGCATAAGGCCCCCGGCGGTTTATTGTGGAAAAGCTGTCTCGGTAAGGCGCCGTTCCGGTCTAACCGGAACGGCCTTTTTTTTACCGCCCCGGTCAGGCGGCCAGCCGGGATTTAAAACAGTTCCGGCTCCCCTTAAAATTCCGGCGGCGGCACATCGCGGCCCGACCATTCGGCCAGAACCCGGTCAAAATCCCGGACAATATCCCGGTCCAGTTCCCCCTTGTCTACCATTTCGTACATAATCTTGATGGTCGTCTGGTGATCGCGCCCCGGATGGTAGGGCCGCTCCTCGCTGACGGCCTGGTAAATGTCAATGCACGCCAGAAGCCGGGAATTAAAATCCAGATCCTCCGCCCGTTTCCCGGCGGGGTAGCCTGAGCCGTTCAGTTTTTCATGGTGATTGGCCGCCCACTCGCTGATATGTTCAAAGCCGTCAATACCCTCAAGAAATTCCCTGGTCTTGACGCTATGGCTCTTGATTATCTCAAATTCTTCTTTATCCAGCGGGCCCGGTTTTTCCAGAATTGCCGGGGGAATCGCAAGTTTGCCAATGTCGTGAAGGGCCGCGGCAAGGTAAAACTGGGCCCGCAGCCCCGGCCCGTATCCGTAATGACCCCCCAAAAGCCATGCCTTGTTGGCAATCTGGGACGTATGCTTCCGGGTAAAGACCGACTTGTAGTCAATAATGCGGATAACAAACTGGGCCAGGTTAAAGAGGACATGGTCTTTCAGGCTGATGGACCAGGCGGGAATATAGTTCCCGGCGGTTTCCTTGATGCGGTCGTTCCGCAAAGATCGGAGCATATCTTCGTTCAGGACGCTCATCATCGCCAGCACCGCGCGGCGGGTGTAAATCGTCCCCATGTTGTCCCACAGTTCCTGGTGAAGCTTCGGCAGTTCTTCGGGCTGAACCTGCTCCAATTGGTGGATCACGTCAAAGGAATCGGCCGCGCCGATCAGCTCCGCGCCCAGGGGGATTTCCCCCTCCTGTTTTCCAAAAGGGCCCTCGCCGTTGGGCCGTTCATGGTGGTACAGCACAAAGCCGGCGGCGTTTTCTTTGAACATCAAGGAGTCCACATTCCGCTGGCCGTATTCGCAGTGGAGCCGCATCATCTGGCCCTGGCCTTCTCCCAGGCGCTCAGATAAAATATATTCGGTCAGCGCGTTATCGTGAAACAGGGCGCAGACGGTAAGGGGAAGCGTCGTTTCCCTCCCAATCCCCAAACGCTGTCCCATGGCGGCGGCAAGCACCGCCACCCGTTTTCCGTGGTAAGTGGTGGCTCCCAGAAGTTCTCCTTCTACGAGATCAAGGGCCGCCCCGATGGCCTTTATCAATTTGTCCATGCGGATAATCATTTTTTTACCTGCCTATTCAAGAGCCCCGGTAACCGGAGCTTCCGGCTTCCATTATAATGAAGCGGGGAAAAAAAGAAAGGGGGCCGGACAAACCGGACCCCCTTTGCCGGACCTTGTTTTGCCGGTTCCTGCTCCAAAACTCCGGGTTTTGGAACAAACTCAGGTTTTCAGAATTGCCAGAGCCTCTTCCCGGTAGCAGTCCATAAGGTAGGGTATCCGGGTAACTTTGATACATTCTTCGGTCAGGGACATGAGTTCCTTCCGGGTGATGACGCCAATGTTGAAACGCCGGGCCCCGGCCATAAGCTGCTGGAGCCCCACTTTGAGTTTGTCCGCATAGCTGTAGATGCCAATGGCGCCCAGGGGTATCTTGTCGATTTCCCCGGCTCCGACGATGTCCTTGACCTTTTCGTAGTTGACGAAGATCTCCTCCGGGCTGTTTCCGTAGGCGGACACGGTCTTGGGCAGATCCCCGGCCTTGAGCCACTGGGCTATGTTTTTCCCCACCATGCCGGGGATCATGAGCGCCCGGCCCATGCACACCGCTTTTACGAATGGGGCGCCCAGGGCCAGTGCCTTAAAGACCCCGTCCTCAGAGCTAAAACCACCAGCAAAGGCGAGGTCAGGAACCCTCTCTCCCTTGGCGGCGAGTACGGACGCATACTCATAGGCGGCGCTGTGGAGGTAGAGCGAAGGAACCCCCCACTCTTCCATCATGCGCCAGGGACTCATCCCCGTGCCGCCCGAAGAACCGTCAATGGTGAGGAGATCTATTTTGGCTTTGGAACAAAACTTGATCGCCATGGCCAGTTCCCGGAGGCTGTACGCCCCGGTCTTGAGGGTGATGCGCTTAAAGCCCAGACCCCGCAGGCGGGCCACTTCCTGCATGAAGCTTTCCTCGGTGACGAAGCCCAGACGGCTGTGGCGTTCAAATTCCTTAATGGCCCCGTCCTTAAACGAAGCCTGCACGATGGGGTCCGAAGGGTCCGGGGTAACAATGTAGCCCCGCTTTTGAAGCTCCAGCGCCCGTTCCAGGGAACCGACCTTGATTTCCCCGCCTATGCACTTGGCGCCCTGGCCCCACTTGAGTTCTATGGTTTCGAT
>JAISBS010000059.1 GCA_031266075.1 Treponema sp. | reverse complement strand
GCCCCCGCAGATCATGTCGCAACTTTTTTCCGTAACCCGATAGCCCGGTTCGTCTGCTCCAAATGATCTGCGGGGGCGCTGCCCGCCGCTACCGGGAGAATTTTGTCCGCCATGCCGTCCTGGAGACGGGCTACCGTTGGTTCAGGGGGACATAGCCCAGCCGGGGCTGGACGCATTTGTAGGCGGGGCGGATGATCCGGCCCCCGGAGACGATCTCCTCCAGACGGTGGGCGCACCATCCGGCCACCCGGCTGACCGCGAAAATCGGAGTGAACAGTTCGTGGGGGATTCCCATCATGCTGTACACAAAGCCGGAGTAAAAATCCACATTGGCGCAGATGTCCTTGCCGGAATCCTTGACCTTTTTGAAAAGACCGGGGGTAAGCCGTTCGACCAGGTGGTAGAGCTTAAACTCATCCATCCGGTTTTTCTCCGCCGCCAGCAGTGCGGCCTTGTCCCGGATCAGAATCGCCCGGGGATCGCTTTTGGTGTAGACCGCATGGCCCTGGCCGTAGATCAGGCCGCTACGGTCGTAGGCTTCCCCCCGGAGAATTTTTTCAAGGTAAGCGGCCACTTCGCCTTCATCATCCCAGCGTTTGACGTGCTGTTTGACATCGTCCATCATGCCCATCACCTTGACATTGGCCCCCCCGTGCTTGAAGCCTTTCAGGGAATTGATCCCCGTGGTGATGGCCGCATAGGTGTCGGTGTCCGCAGAGGAAACCAGGTGGATGGCAAAGGTGGAGTTGTTTCCGCCGCCGTGTTCCGCATGAAGCACCAGGGCCAGGTCCAAAAGTTCCGCCTCCAGCCGGGTAAACTGTTGATCCGGCCTGATCAGGGAAAGGATCGTTTCCGCGGACCGGCAGGAAGCGGCGGGCTGGTGAATGATCAGGCTTTCATGATCGTAGTAATGTTTTTTCGCCATATAGGAATAGGCCGCAATAGTGGGCATCCGGGCGATCAGTTCGATGCACTGGCGGAGTACGTTTTCCGGAGAGTTGTTCTCCGGGTCCTTGTCGTAGGAATAGAGGGTCAGAACCGAACGGCCCATTTTGTTCATAATGTCCCGGGACGGGGCCTTCATAATGGAATCTTCGGCAAAATTGGGGGGCAGCGCCCGGTTCGCCCCCATGAGGGCGTTAAAATGCTCCAACTGCTCCCGGTTGGGCAGAACGCCGAACATAAGGAGATAGACGGTTTCTTCAAAACCGAAGCGGCCCTCCGCGGCGGCGGTCTTTACCAGGTCTTCCACATCGACGCCCCGGTAATAGAGTTTGCCGTCCACCGGGACTTTTTCCCCCTCGTCGATGATATAGCCGTGTACGTCGCCGATGCGGGTCAGTCCCACCAGTACCCCCGTACCGTCGGCGTTTCTCAGTCCCCGTTTGACGTTAAATTTTTCGTATAGTGTGGCGTCAATATAATCGTTCCCGGCCAAAGCGGGAACATAGTCCCTGGGATTACTCATGCGCTCGGCTCCTCCGTATATTTATACGGGTTTATAGCATAAAATGAATGTTTATGCAAGCCTCGCAAAACGCCCCGCCTTTTTGCGGTTTCAGTTTTGCCCGTCTTCTTCCCGAATCTGAACCCGGCGGATCTTGCCGCTGATGGTTTTGGGCAGTTCGGTAACAAATTCCACGATCCGCGGGTACTTGTAGGGGGCGGTGGTTTTTTTGACGTGGTTCTGGAGTTCCAGTTTCAGGGCCTCCGAAGGCACCCAGCCTTTGGTCAGGATAATGGTGGCCTTTACCGCGGCGCCCCGGTCGGGATCGGGGACGCCGGTAACGGCGCACTCCAGCACCGCCGGGTGTTCCATCAGGGCGCTCTCCACCTCGAAGGGGCCGATCCGGTAGCCGGAACTTTTGATCACGTCGTCGGCCCGGCCCACAAACCAGTAGTAGCCGTCCTCATCCCGCCAGGCCACATCCCCGGTGTAATACACCTGGTCGTGCCACACCTGGGAAGTCAGGGCCTCGTCCCGGTAATAGCCGCCGAACATCCCCGGCGGCTGCCGCAGGCCGGTCCGCACGACAATCTGTCCCTCCTCGCCCATGCCGCAGGATGTACCGTCGTCCCGGACCAGATCAATGTCGTAACCGGGGGACGGCTTCCCCATGGAGCCCGGCTTGGGATCCAGCCAGGGGTAGGTACAGAGGGCAACGGTCATCTCGGTCTGGCCGTAGGATTCCCGGAGCTTGATGCCCGTGGCCGCCTTCCACTGCTCGTAAATTTCCGGGTTCAGGGGTTCCCCGGCCACGGCGCAGTGTTTCAGCGTGGAAAAATCGTACCGGGAAAGGTCTTCCTTGATAAAAAACCGGTACACGGTGGGAGGGGCGCAGAAACTGGAAACCCTGTGCCGGATGATCACCTCCAGCATGGCGGCGGGCGCAAAGCGGTCGTAGTCGTAAACAAAGATGGCGGCGCCGCAGAGCCACTGGCCGTAGATTTTGCCCCAGGCGGCCTTGGCCCAGCCGGTGTCCGCCACGGTCAGATGGAGCCCGCCGGGCGCTACCTGCTGCCAGTATTTGGCGGTGATAATGTGGCCCAGGGGGTAGGCGAAATTGTGGCGAACCATTTTGGGCATCCCGGTAGTGCCGGAGGTAAAGTAGAGGAGCATGATGTCGTCGTTGACATTCACCTGCGGGGGCCGGGCAAAGGAACCAGCGGCTTTTTTCATCAGGAAGCTGAAATCCGTCCAGGGAACCAGGGTTCCCGCCTCCGAAGAACCGGCCCCCGTCCAGTCCTTTGCCGGGGGATCCGCCGGGCCGCCGGCCTCCGCTTTGGAGGCGGTTCCCGTGCCGGAACGGGCCGCAAAAAGGGAGGCTGCCTGTTCGATAATGTTCCGGTCCGCCGGGGTATGGGCCGAGCGGACAAAGGCCTTGAACCGCAGGGCCATGTCCCCCGCCGAATCGGAATCCCGCTCCATCTTCGCTTCCGCCTCGTCCACCCGGTACATTAGTTCCGGGTCGTCCACACAGACAATGGCCGCCACGTCCGCGGCGCCGCAGCGGTACACAATATCCTTGGTGGTCAAAAGGTGGGTGGCGGGGATGCCGATGGCACCGATCTTGTGGAGGGCCAGCAGAACCGGCCAGTATTCCCAGCGCCGTTTGAGGATCAGCATCACCGGATCGCCCTTGCCGATCCCCGCGGCGGTAAACACATTGGCCGCCTGATCGGAAAGGCGCTTCATGTCGGCGTAGCTGAACTCCGCCTCGGCGCCCAATTCGTCGCACCAGACCATGGCGGTTTCGCCGGGCTTTTGTTTGGCCAGTTCGTCCACCACGTCATAGGCGAAGTTGAAATTCTCTGGTATCCTGACGGAAAAATTCCGGTAAAAATCCTCGTAGGATGTAAATTCGGACTGCGGCAAATACCTGTCTAAAAGCTCCACTTCCTTTTCTCCTTGCAAAATGTTCTGTAGTTTGCTGTTTTTTAGCGGTTGTTGTTCAGAAACTACCGTTTCTGAACAACTCTAATGTTGTACGGCTTTCGTGTTGGCCGGTCTATAAAACAACCGACAGAAAACGAGCCCGAACCCCGCCCAGGGCTTTCATCCCGTGGGGCTCGCTGGAATCGTAGTAGATGCAGTCGCCGGGGCCCAGCTCCATTTCGTGGCCCCCCACGGAAATAAGCAGGCGGCCTTCCAGCACATAGTTAAATTCCTGACCCGGATGGGTGTTGAGGCTCAGGGGTTTGCTTTCGCTTTCGGCCTTGGCCTCCACCAGAAAGGGCTCGGCCTTTTTCCGGTGAAAGTTGTAGGCCAGATTCCAGTAGTCGTACATGGGCCGGCGGCTTACCTCCGGGGCTTCAGCCGCCCTGGTCAGACAAAAGGTAGTGAGTTTGGAAGTTTTTCCGGTGATCAACTCCGACAGGTCTACCTTGAACCGGGCGGCGATCTCCACCAGCGCGCCCACGGGAAAATCGGCCTCCCCGGATTCCCAACTGTTGTATTCGCCGGGATCAAAACCCAGTTCCTTCGCCAAAGTTTCCCCGGATATTTCTTCGATTTCTCGCAGCACTTTTACCCTGGCGGTAATTTCCCGTATTTCTTCGGTCATGGATCCTCCTCGCACGAGATTACCGTAGCATACCGGGTAATTTTTTACAAGAAAGGACAGGGGAGGGGAGGGCGAAAAAACGCTATGCCCTGATCTCCACCGGGCCGCTGCTACGGGCAACGTAGACCACTGGGCGCAGGCGGGTGAAAAAGCCGTTCTCCACCACGCCGGGGATCCGGTTCAATTCGGCCTCCAGCGCCACGGGATCCACGGGGCCGGGGAACCGGAGATCCAGGAGCAGGTTCCCCCGTTCGGTGATCACCGGGCCGGCCTTCCGGACCGCTTCCCGGAGCCGCGCTTCGGCGCCGAGTTTTTCCAGTGCCCGAGCCGCGGAGACCCTGGCCTCGGGGATCACCTCAACCGGAACCGGGAAGGCCGGCCCCAGATGTTCCACCAGCTTGCTTTCGTCCGCCACAATAGCGTAGGCTGCGGAATTATAGGCGGCGAGTTTCTCGATGAGCAGGGCCCCGCCGCCGCCCTTGATGAGCCGGTTTTCCCGGTCTATTTCATCGGCGCCGTCAATGGTAAGGTCCAGCGTCCCCCCCAGTTCCGGGGCATTGAGGTCAAAGGCGGGAATGCCCAGCCGTTCACATTCGATCCGGGACTGGAAACTGGTGGGAAAAGCGCGGATCTCTTTCAGCGTTCCCCCGGCCAGAAGTTCCCCCACCCGGCGGATCACATGGATCGCCGTGGAGCCCGTGCCGAGTCCCAGCTTCATGCCGCTTTTCACCAGCGCGTCCGCCGCGGCCCTTCCGGCAGCGGCCTTCATTTCCTGCTGTTCCATATTACCCCCGCTTTTGGCCGAACTTGACCCGGGACATAAGCCGGGCGGGAAAATCCTTGCCCATAAAATGCGTGTACTGATACCGGGCCTGACGGACCAGCATATCAAAGCCGTTGAGAACCCGGCAGCCTGCGGCGCCGGCCCGTTTGAGAAAGGGAGTGTATTCGGGCTGGTAGATCAGGTCCATCACCGCTTCCCGCCCGGAAAAGGTATAGGCCGCCAGCGGATCGCGGATCTCCGCCCCGTCCATCCCCGCGGAACTGGTCTGGATGATAATGTCCGAATATTTATCCATCATCTCCACACCCTGATTGTCCAGCCCGCCCCACAAAAATTTATAGGGCGCCGCAAGGTTTCGTGCCCGGAGAATTGTCCGGTTCAGGATCAGGGCTTTTCCGCCCAGCCGGTACACTTCGGCGGCCACCGCCCGGGCCGCGCCCCCCGCCCCGATGATGGTCAGTTTTTTGCCCCGGAAATTTTTCTTCCCGATGAATTCCAGAAGGGAATCGGAAAAGCCCAGGGTGTCCGTGTTGGCACCCGTCCAGCCCTCGCCGGAACGAACCACCGTATTACAGGCGCCGATGGCGGTAACTTCCGGGGACTTTCGGGTCAGGCAGGGAAGCACCGTTTCCTTGTAGGGGACGGTAACGGAAAACCCGCTCAGGTCCAGTTCCGCCGCCAGCGTCATAAACGCATCAATGGAATCCGCGGGAAAGGGGACGTATACCGCATCGGTCTCTTCAAGGCCAAAGACCGTGTTAAAAAAGAGGGGGCTCCCCGTGGCCGTAAGGGGATAGCCCACCACGCCGTACACGCCGGTCTTTTGGGTGATGCTTCGGAACCGGTACAGTTCCGCCAGTTCTTTGGCATCCATCTGGCCGGGGGCCCCCGGCGGCAGGTCCTGTTCCGCCAGCGCGCTGACATAACTCAGCCGGGAACCGAATCTTTCCGCCAGAATCCGGCTGGCCGCTCCGTAGCCGCCTATACAGACCAGAATCTTGTCCTGGCTTTTCAGTTCCTTCCCCGCCCGGAATACCCGCAGCACATCCTCGGTAGACTGGGGGCTTACCGCCGCTTTCACCAGTTCATCCCCCACATGGCTCAGGCCCCGGATCCGGGAAACCAGATTTTCATCCACCCCCCGGAGATTGTGAAAGGAACGGATGATCCGGGTGCCGAAAGTCCGGGCCGCTTCTTCCAGGCTGGGAACCTTCAGGTCTTCTTCCAGATCGACATAGGCGAAATTCCGCCGCCGGTCCGCCTCGGCAAAGGCCAGCCCCTTGGACAAAAGGCTGATCCGGGCCCCTTCCCCGCTGGTAAAATTGCCACCGTCCATGTCCCGCCGGATGGTCAGGATCACCGGCATCCCCGCCAGTCCGGGAAAGCGGCGGATCAGAAACCGCTCGTTGGGATCCAGGCAGTCCACCCGGAGTTCCGCCAGATCCGCATATTTCCGGTATTTATCAAGGATCGCCAAATCCCGTTCCAGCGTTTTGGCGGTCAGACACAGACACAGCTTTGACACAATATGCTCCTTGGCCGGCGGTTAAAAATCGGGACGGTACACATAGACGGCGGACACAAAGCCGGAAGCGTCCAGATTGATCCGAAGGGCCAGCGGCCAGCCCCGGGACGGAAGAGAAAGGACAATATGATCCGCAAATTCCTCCGCCGCTTCCCCCAGGGTCAGGGACACCGCGGGCCGGGGGTCTCCGGTTTTGACCCCGTAGGCGGCCTTGAGCCTTATCTGCCAGACCCGGTCTTTGAAGACGTAGAAATCGGCCTCCCCATACACAAAGACCACATCATCCTGCCATGCCTCGTTCCCCCGGGCCGCGTAAACCGCCTGGGGGACGCCGAAGCGGGACAGCAGGTTTTCCAGACTCAGGCCGATAAGGGATCCGGGATCGGCGCCCAAAACCGCCGGCAGGGAGACTTCCGCATCCGCGGGACTTTGGGCCCGGAGAGCCGGAGCGCCCGGCAGCGTACACAGGGCGGAAAGCAAAAACAGCGCGGGCCGAAGGGTTCCCATGGCTTTACAACTGATCCAGCGACAGGGCTTCCGCCTGGGGAGTTACCGTCTCCCGGTACACTTCCCGGTTCAGCATGGACAGCACCAGCACGGTTCCCGCGGGCAGGCGGCAGGGCACGGTAAATTCCCCCCCCATATATTCCACGGTGATAAGCCGGCGCCGTTCCCCTGAATCCAGAATGGCGTCGAGCCGGACCGACAGGGGGTAGGGATTTCTCGGCAGGGTATGGCGAAAAAGGTAAAAAACCTCGCCGCTTTTCAGATTATCCGGCGGGCTGACGCTTACCGCAACGGTGGCGCCGGCGGGGATCGGGGTGTTGGCCGGCGGCTCTTGATACACCACCGTTTCAGCTTTTTCCCCCGCCTGGAGGGGCCGGACGGAAAAGACAAAATCCACCCCCGATCGGCCAATCTGCTCCAGGGCCGCGGAAATGGGGAGCCCCGTCAACAGGGGCACGGTGAGCATGGTGTTTTCCGTCCCCCGGCTGACCACAAATTCCAGGTCCATGGGGCCCGAAATGCTGGTTCCCGCCGCAGGGCGCTGCTGGAGGATCGTCCCCGGCGCTTCGGGGGAATATTCGTACATGAAGGGCTCTTTCAGGCTTAAAAGAGGCAGGCCCGGATTCCCCCCGGAAGTGAACAGGGCCTGAATGTCCATCCGCACTTCATCAACATTTCGGCCAATGTAATTCCCCACGCTGGAAACCACCGCCCCCTGGCTGACCACCAGCCGGACCCGGCGTCCCGCCTTGACAATGGTTCCCCCCCGGGGGTCCTGCTCCAGAACCAGCCCCCGGTCCAAAGACGACTGGGAATACCGAAGCTGAATCCGGGGGTACAGTTCCTTCTCTTGGAGTTCCAGCAGGGCCTCGGTCAATTCCCTGCCCTGTAGATTGGGCACCATGGTCTGCTCGGCCCCCCGGACGGCGATAAAAAAGATCGCCACAGCGATGACGCCCACAAAAGCCAAAAGGCCAATGGCCATGGTAATAAACAGCCGCAGGTGATTGGCCACATAGCTTTCAATAGCGTCCAGATCCAAATTGAAAAAACCCATAGTTCCTCTCTACCCTGGTCAAATTAAACAAGCCGGGCCCCGGCAAAGTTCCGGGCCCCGTTTAGAAAGGCCCGCCAGTCCAGCGCCTTTTTCGCCTGATATTGCAGGCGGGTTACGATAAGGGCCCCGTCTCCAGTTTGTACCAGTATCCCCCGCCGCTTGTCTACGCCCAGTACCCGCCCCGGCTCGCTAGAGACGCACGGCTCACCGGAACCGGTATCCGTAGCGTCCCCGGCATCTGCGGCGGGCTCATTCGAGCCGTCCCCGGTGCAGGCAAGGTCTCCGGCGGGGAGGGCCTCCAGAATATACAGCGCCCGGTCCTTATGCAGGGTCCAGCAGCGGGGCCAGGGGTCAAAGGCCCGGATCCGGGCGTCAATATCCGCCGCGTCCTGGCCCCAGTCAATGCGGCCCTCCCCTTTGGCCAGGGGACGGCAGAAGGTCGCCTCCCCGTGGTTTTGGGGCCGGCCCCGGATCGTCCCGCCGGCCAGCCCCCGCAGGGTAGCCAGCAGCAGGGGGACCGCCCGGGCCGCCACAATTTCGCTCAAAGATCCCGCGGTTTCCCGGCCCCCCAGGGGGAAACACTCCTGGGCCAGAATGTCCCCGCTGTCCATCTCCGCCGCCAGCCGCTGGATGCTGATCCCCGTTTTCCGCTCCCGGTGGAGAATCGCCGCCTGAATCGGCGTTGCCCCCCGGTATTTGGGGAGCAGGCTGGGGTGTATGTTGATCCCCCCCAGAGGGAAGCAGGCCAGAAACTCCGGGCCGAAGATCCGCCCGTAGGCAAAGGAGACCAGCAGGTCCGCCCCCAGCGCCGTAATCTCCCGCCGAACCTCGGCGTCAAGCCGCGCCGCCTTGACAATCCCCAGGGGCGGCCTCCCCCTCCGAAGACGCTCCGCCGAAATCCGGGCCGCCGCAGCCCCCGCTTCCGCCGGTTCCGGCTTGCCGCTCCGGCCCCGGGGACTGTCGGGATTGGTCAGCACCCCCGCCAGTTCAAAGCAGTCCCCCCCGGCGGCCAGCGCCTCCAGAACCGGCACGGCGATACCGGGGCTCCCCGCAAAAAGCACCCGCACCGGCGCCCCCGGCCCTCCGGCCCCGTGAAAACCCGCCGCCATCAGGCGCGCCGGGCCTTTTCGAGCTTTGCCATAACCCGGTTCCGCTTGGGCACGGAAAGCCGGTCGATAAACAGTACCCCCTCCAGATGATCGTATTCGTGAAGAATCACCCGGGCAAGGATACCCTGGGTCTCCAGGGTAAAAGGGCGGCCCCGCTCATTCCATGCCTGAATTTTCACCCGCCGGGGCCTGACCACATCCGCCCAGACACCGGGTACGGACAGGCAGCCCTCTTCGTATTTCACCGTTTCCGGCGAGGTTTCTATAATGGAAGGGTTGATAAAAACTCTGGGGTCATCCCCTTCAACATGGACAACAAAAATCCGTTTCAAAAGCCCAATCTGCGGGCCCGCAAGCCCTACCCCCCGCTGTTTATGGAGCGCTTCTATCATGTCCTCCGCGGTTTTTTTTATCAGGGGATCAATGTCCCCCACCGGTTCGGCCTTTTGCCGGAGCGTCTCATCACCAAGGGTAAGTATTTCCATATACGTTTATAATAACGGAGTCCCGGAACTCCTTCAACCGGAGGCAACCTGTCGGTTGCTTCGCAAGCTCCGGCTCAAGCCGGAAAACCTGCACCGGGCGTTACCGGCATCCCGGAACAGCCTGCGGCTGCTCTTTCGTGCCTCTTCCCCCTCTGAAGATAAAAGCCCCCGGCAGAGCCCTTGCCGTTTTTTTAGAAACAGGGTAGAGTTTTTCAATAATGACCGCAAGAACGGCAAATTCCGGTATACGCATCTCTACCCCCCCCCCCCCCCCCATATCCGATAGAAATACTAAAAAATAAGCGTCTCCCGTATTCTCCCCGGTATGGCATACGTCCGGGCCTTTTTTGTCCGCATAAAATAAATTCATATCGAGGTTTGCCCAAAACTTCAGCTTTGGGGAAAAGCGCTATCCTCTCGGGAATACTCCACATGGTGTGGAAAATTATACAAGTAAAGGAGCTTTTTTATGAAAAAGATCATCGGACTTTTGGTTATGGTCTGCGTGTTATCCGCCGCTATTTTCGCCCAGGAAGATGTCAGAAAACACCAGCATGAACCCCTTGATATGCTGCTTGGCATCAATCTGGGGACAAGCCTGTTCCTGGAGTTTAAAGATATGGCCACCGATAAACCGAAAGCATCGTTTTTTAGGTCGGCGGATTTCGGCCTTACCTACGATTTTTATGTTTTTAGCTGGCTTTCGGCAACCACCGGGTTATTTCTTCATCCGCAGTTTTCCATCATATGGAAAGAAGAATATGCGAACAGACCGGATATTGAGGCGAAAGATATTATACAGTTCCCCCTGTGTTTGACCATCCCCCTGCAGGCCCATGTAAATGTCCCCCGGGCTGAATGGCTCTATCTGGGCGCGGGAGTAAACCTGAATATTCCCATCACCAGTTTGATGGGGGAAGCGGCCAAGGTGACCGGGCTAATCGGGCTGGAGACGTTTGATTCAAAAGGCAAGTTCTTCGTCAGCGTACCGCTTGATTTCGGGTTTGATCTGATACAATCGCGCGACGGCGGTGCCCGTTTCTTCTTCCGGTTTACCCCAGCCTTTCTTGAACAGAAAACCCTCGTACCGTTTGGCATTGTATGTCAGATCTACAACTTCAGGATCGGCGACTGAACAACGAAAAGCTCCGGAAGGCGCTGGCTGAAAAGCGGGGCTGTCCGGAAAGCAAGGGCAGCCCCCTGAAAAAATTGTTCGGACAGCTTCCTTGATGCGGAGCTTCCCAAAAACGCCCGTCCGCTGCGGCGACAAGCTGCCTCTTCCGCGCCATTAACCCCAGGCCTCACAATGTAGAGCGCCGGAACGATTCTCCCGGCGTCTTGTTTTTTTTCGAAAAACAGGGTAGAGTCATGCAATACCGGCAGCGGAAAAGGAGTTTTATATGAAAAAGATCATCGGACTCTTGGTTATGGCCTGCGTATTGTCCACCGCCGTGTTCGCCCAGGAAGAGGGCCCAAAACACCGGCATGAACCTCTTGATATGCTGCTTGGCATCAATCTGGGGACAACCTTGTTCGCAACCATGAAAGATTTTGTGACGAACCCGAAAGTATCGTTTCTTTGGTCGGCGGATTTCGGCCTCACCTATGATTTTTATGTTTTTAGCTGGCTTTCGGTAAATACCGGATTATTGCTTCATCCGCAGTTTTCCGCAATATGGAAACCCGAATACGAGGAAAAACCGGATCTTAAGCTGACGGATTATATACAGGCCCCCTTGTGCCTGACTGTTCCCCTGCAGGCCCACGTCAATGTCCCCCGGGTTGAATGGCTCTATCTGGGCGCGGGGATAAACCTGAATTTTCCCGTTACCGGTATGCTTGAGGAACTGGAAAAGGCAATCGGGCTGGATATGCCTGATTCAAAAGGGAAATTCTTTGTCAGCGTGCCGGTAGATTTCGGGTTTGATATGACCGACTCGCGCAACGGCGGCGTCCGTTTATTTTTCCGGCTTACCCCGACCTTTCTTGAACAGGGAACCCTCGTGCCGTTTGGCGTTATGTGGCAGATCTACAACTTCAGGATCGGCTCCTGATCAATGAAAAGGAGTTTTATATGAAAAAGATCATCGGGTTCCTGGTTATGGCCTGCGTATTGTTCACCGCCGTGTTCGCCCAGGAAGAGGCCCCAAAACACCGGCATGAACCTCTTGATATGCTGCTTGGCATCAATCTGGGGGCGAGTATATTCCTGAATATAAGAGATCTTCTTGTTGCCCCAAAAATATCTTACCTTGCTTCGACGGATTTCGGCCTTACCTACGATTTTTATTTTTTTAACTGGCTTTCGGCAACCACCGGATTATTTCTTCATCCGCAGGTAGTCGCCATATATAAACCCGAATATGAAACGATAAACCGGGAATTTGATCTGATGGATTATATGCAGACCCCCTTGTGCCTGACCATCCCCCTGCAGGCTCACATAAATGTCCCCCGGGTTGAATGGCTCTACCTGGGCGCAGGAGTAAACCTGAATATCCCCATCACCAGTATGCTTGAGGAGGTGGAAAAGGTATCCGGGGTGGATATGCCTGATTCAAAAGGCGAGTTCTTCGTCAGCGTGCCGATAGATTTCGGGTTTGATATGACCGACTCGCGCCGCGGCGGTGTCCGTTTCTTTTTCCGGCTTACCCCGACTTTTCTTGAACAGGGAACGCTCTTTCCGATCGGCGTTATGTGGCAAATCTACAACTTCAGGATCGGCAACTGACCAGCGGGTTGCGGCAAACTCCGAGCCAACAAGCCGGCAGGGATGCCGGCTTGTTGGCCGTTGACCCCTGCCTTCCGGCTCCGTACAATAAGCCATGGCTATAAACTGCGGCATCGTGGGGCTCCCCAATGTGGGGAAGTCCACTATTTTTTCAGCCCTGAGCGGCGCGGCGGCGGAGGCGGCAAATTACCCCTTCTGTACCATTAACCCCAATGTGGGAATCGTCAATGTCCCCGATGAACGGCTTGTCAAACTGACGGAATTGTTCAAGCCCCAAAAGACTATCCCCGCCACAGTGGAATTCGTTGACATCGCGGGCCTGGTTAGCGGGGCCTCCAAGGGGGAGGGGCTGGGGAACCAGTTTCTTTCCCACATCCGGGAGGTGGGGGTCATTGCCCAGGTGGTTCGCTGTTTTGAAGACCCCGGTATTATCCACGTAAACAACCGGATCGATCCCGAATCCGACATGGAAACCATCAACATAGAGCTGGCCCTGGCGGACCTGGAGACACTCGGCAAACGGCGGGAGCGGGCGGAACGGACCCTTAAGGTGCAGGCCAGGGACGAAAAAAAAGCCGCGGAAACGACGCTGGCGGCGCTGGACAAAATCGGTCCCGTCCTGGAACAGGGAAAGCCCGCCCGGTCGGTAACCTTGAACGACGAGGAGCGGGCCGCGGTTTACGACTGCCACTTTATTACCCTAAAGCCCCAGCTCTACGTCTGCAATGTGGACGAGGCGGGTATGAGGGCCGCCGCGGCGGGCAGCGAAAGCCCCTTTGTGGGAGCGGTAAAAAAACGGGCCGCCGCGGAGGGTTCCGGGGCGGTGTGCATCTGCGGCAAATTCGAGGCCGAACTGGCGGATATTTCAAGCCCGGAGGAAAAGCTCGCCTTTCTGACAGATCTGGGCCTGACGGAGTCCGGTCTGGGGAGCCTGGTTCACGCCGCCTACCGGCTTCTGGGACTGCGGACCTTCTTCACCGCCGGGGCCGATGAATGCCGGGCCTGGACCATCCATGCCGGGGACACGGCCCCCCGGGCCGCCGGGGTTATCCACACGGATTTTGAGAAGGGCTTTATCAAGGCCGAGGTCTATTCCTGCGAAGACATCGTACAATACGGCTCCGAGGCGAAAATCAAGGAAGCCGGTAAATACCGCATCGAAGGCAAAGAGTACCTCGTGCAGGACGGGGATGTAATGTTTTTCAAGTTCAACGTGTAAAAAAGGCAGCCCCGCCCTCAAATGCGGCTATGGGGCCGGGTTCCGGGCCACTACGATCATGTCGGCCCGGCGCAGGGCCCGGATCAGTTCCTGGGCGGAATAGTACCGGTTCCTGCCAACCATGCTCACCTCGTCGGGATAGCGGAAACTGTTGGTTCCCCAGTCGCTGGGGATAGGATCGTGGATCACAAAATACTCGCCGTTCAGGGAATAGCCCTTGACCACAATGTAGTGACCCACCGTGTCGTTGTAATATTTGCCAAAGAGATCTGCGGCGGGATCCTGGCGGGAAGTGGCAACCCCGTCGGTCCGGAACAGGACGATGGCGATATTGCCCGCGTCAATAACATCCTTGACATTCTGCGCCGACCGGAGGGGCAGTACGGAGGCCGAAGACCCCTCGGCGCGGATAACCCTCAGCAGTTCCTCAAAACTGGTTCCCCCGTCACCCTGCCAGCCCACAGCCTGCCGCACCGAAGACACGGGAAAATATTTTCCCAGCGACCAGCTGATGGCCATGGCCGCCGAAGCGGGTCCGCAGTTTGAAGTGGTTCCCGTATTGAACTGGGTCCGGTACCAGTTAAAATTCTCCTGGGCCGCGTCGGCGTGCATGGTGGGGATGGGGCTCACAAAAACCGAATAGTACTGCTCCGCGCCATTGGCTTCCCGCACGGTGATCCCGTAATAGCCCGCTTTGGTAAACCGGACTTTCGTCAGCACCTGATCCGATTCACTGAAATCCAGCGGCGCGTCTTCTACCTGTTGATACCGGGCCACATCGGTGATAACTCCGTTGACCACAAAAAATTCATCCGGCGAGGAAAGGGTAACAAATTTCGTGGTACTCAACTCCGCCGCCGAGCCTGGATGGGGAATGTCGATATACAGAAGGTTGGACCGGTAAATGGCCCCCGCCGCATCCCGGGCGGTCAGGCGGGCTACATAGGTTTTGGGGGCCGTGTATTCGTAGCTGGGATTGGGCCGGAAACCCCGTTTCCCGTCGCCAAAGTCCCACTCAAAGGATTGCAGAGTTTCCGGGGCGGGATCCAGAATGGAAAACTGCACCGTAATCCCCGCATTAATATCCCCGTTGCTGTGATTTTCAAAACCGATCTTCACCGCCTTGGCCGCGGGCCGGGTGGCAGTCTGCGTCCTGCGGGGCTGTTTCGCCATCCGCTGTTCCGCAGCCTTCACGTTGTCCAGCGAGGGGATCAGAATGGCCGTCCCCACCCGGATCCGGTTGGCGTTGGCGATATTATTGTAAAAAGCCAGCACGTCGTAGGGAATGTTGTAGGAATAGGCGATTTCCGACAGCGTTTCTCCGGGCCGGATACGGTATTCAATATCCCGGCTCCGGTCCGCCACCGGGGCCCCCGCGCCGGTCTGATCCTCCGGGTCTTCAAAGGCCGAAAGACTCACCCAGCCTTCATCCTCCGGGGGGAGGATCAGCACCGAGGAGGCGTAAGAATTTTCAGGATCCGCGTAAAAACCCGCCGCGTCGTTCAAGGCGGACACCAAATTTTCCGGGGGAAGCACCGGAGAGGCCATGGCAAAAACGACCAGCGTCAGGGCCCCCGCGGCAAAGGTTCCCAAAAGACCCAGGCCCGTCAGCCGGAGAAAGCGGGGGTTATTCCGCGGGATATCCGCCAAAAAGGAAAAAAAACGACCCGGCAGCCGGGACAGGCCGGAAAACAGGCGCTTCCCCCCGGAGCGTATATGCTGAAAACGGCCGGTCAGGAATAACAAACGCCGCCCGGCAGGTTTCTGGTTCCGTAACAAATCATACATAACAACAACCCCAATAACAGAAAATCTCCCCAGAGAGCCCCGATAATCTCCGGCAGGCCTCCGGTTTCCGGCGCCGGGATTCGCCCTTTACCGTGCCAAAGACCTGATGTTTTAGTATCGGAACAAAAAGGCTGCCGTTTAAGCCGCACCCGATCCCCGGATTCGTCAATTCAAATCCCCCGGTTTTCACAAAAGTCGCAGTTTAATAGTAGTATAGGCGGTATATAACGTTTTGTCCAGTATGATTTCAGTTCCCCCGCCGTTGCCGGGGGGGGGTCCGGTAACGCTCGCAACATTGACCATCCGAATGGGCTTTGATATTATGGATTTCCGGGCTCCATGCGCCCGTTGCCGGGATGATGGAATGGTAGACATCGGGGACTTAAAATCCCCTCCCCGCAAGGGGGTACGAGTTCGAGTCTCGTTCCCGGCAAAGAGAAACCAAACTTTTTTATGTTTTACCATGTTTCATAATTCTTTATATTATATAGAATTAGCAACTTATTCACTTTATTATCTTGTGTTATTTTTTACTTTACTGTATTATGATCCGTAGGCAATAGGTAGGCATAGCGTAGGTATTCTAACGAAAGCCTGCACGGGCCACAGGAGGATCTGTGGGGGTAAAAATACGGGAAAACCGGGGCAAACTTTACCTGGACATTAACTGGAACGGTCAACGAAAATGGGAATCCTTGCGCTTAAGCGTTTCCACCGATAAACAACAGAACCGGGAAATCATGCGCCTGGCCGAAATATGCCGATCAAGACGGGAAGCCCAACTGGTTTCGGGAGAATGGAACCTGCTTGATCCGGTAAACGGGAAAAAGGCCCTTTATCAGTATCTTGAAGAACTGTCCTTAGATCGGAACCCGAAAGACCGAACCCGCAAGGTGTTGCGATATTTGAAGTCATACCCCGGCGGCGATACGGTACGGCTGGATCAGGTGAATGAACGGTGGTTTGAAAACTTTCAAAAACACCTGCTGAAAAATACCGGCCTATCCGGGTCTTCTGCCAACAGCTACGCCGCCGCCGTCAGAATAGCCCTTGCCAAAGCCGCCCATGAAAACATTATCCCCCGCAATCCGGCGGAGGCGGTCAGAGCCATACCGGTTCCCGAGGCCGACAAAGTTTTTCTGAACCCAGAGGAAATACAGTGGCTTGCCGATACCCCGCTGAACGGGGAGCTTGGGAGAGAGATACGGAAGGCCTTTTTGCTTGCCTGTTTTACCGGGCTGCGGGTCTCCGATCTTAAAAGTCTTACTTGGGGGGACATCGAGTACAATCCCCTGCAGCTTATTAAACGACAGAAGAAGACCCAAAACAAAGTATTTGTACCGCTGCACGAAACCGCATGGCGGCTCATAAACGACGGAACCATACACAGCCACACCGATTTGATTTTCCCGCGTTTTGGCGGCGTTAAAGATCCGCTGAACAACTACCTGTACCGGTGGGCGGCGAAGGCGGGGCTTGAAAAGAAAATCGGCTGGCACACCGGGCGGCATACCTTCGCGGTTCTTTCCCTGGAAAACGGCGCCGAGATTTACACCGTGAGTAAGCTCTTGGGGCATACAAACCTGAAAACTACCCAGGTTTACGCCAAGGCAACGGACAAAATGAAGCGGGAAGCGGTGAACGCCCTGCCGAAAATTGAGATTAAGTGAGGGGGAGGGTATGAAATTTGAAGAAATTGAAAAAATATATTTAGAAGGAAAATTAGACGCTAATAGGCTAATTGTAATGAAGAACCGCAGGGCAAGCCCTGCGGTATCTTTAACCTTCAAGCTTTATTCTGATAAGGAAACAGCTCAAGCTGCTTCCCTTCATGTATTTTTTGATATTCCTCCGGTTCTCGTC
>JAISBS010000048.1 GCA_031266075.1 Treponema sp. | reverse complement strand
TCCCCGGTGATGGCGTGCTCCGAACGGCTGGCTATGTCCCCGCCGTGTCCCGGCTCGGGGTACCAGAGCCGCTGGATATGCCGTTTCGCCAGGGTCATGGCCGCGTCGAAACGGACTATGGAGAATTGCTGGCAGACCCCGATGATGGTGCGGATAACCGCTTCCCGGGCTTCGCCATTCAGAAAGTCTATCTGGGCGGTGTCGTTCCAGGGCATGGAAGTGCCGTCGTTGCCGTGGTAGATATAACGGGTTTCCCCCGTGCGGTTGTCGGTCCGCTTAAAGACCACCGCGGCGTCGCTGCGGTTGTAGTAATGGTCTTCGATCTGCACGTAGACATCGTCCCGATTGGAAAGGTTGCCGCCGTTAAAGGTGTAGGAAGGGAAGGGCGGATAGCCAAGTTGCAAGAACCTGTCCGGATGCTCCATCATCCAGCGGGAATCAATACCCGTATGGTTGGGCACCATGTCCGATCCAAGCCGTATGCCCCGCTGGAAGCAACGCTCCCGGAGATTCGTCAGGGCGCCCCAGCCCCCCAGCTCTCCCGCAATGTCGTAGTCGTAGAGACTGTAGGCGCTGGCCGCGGCTTCGGGGTTGCCGGTCCATTGTTTGATAGTCCTGGATGCGTTGCTCCGCTCCCAGATTCCGATGAGCCAAAGCCCGGTAAAACCTCGGCGGGCCAGTTCGTCCAGCTCCTCGTCGGGGATTTGATCCAGCCGGTCAATGGGGCGGTCGTATTTTTTGGAAAGCTGATAGAGCCACACCAGGGTGCTTTTCGCCATCAGCACCGTCCGGGGCATCCAGTCCTGATCGGGGCTGAACCGTTCGTACTCGTCCAGCCCGTCGTAGGTGTAGATCTGGGAAGGTCCGGGGCCGCCAAAGAAGGGCTTATCCTCCTCTTTTATCACGTCCAGACCCATGAGCAGCCGGGCCATAAATTTCCCCAGCAGGACCCCCCACTTGGCCCGCATATACTCAAGCTGGCCGCTGAGGGAATTGGGGGAAACCAAAGCCGGCGCCCGGAGCAGATCCCAGAGGTTTTGCCCGTCCGGACCGAAGGCGGGGAGCGCCGCCAGGTGGGAGCGCAGTTCGGCAATCGCTTCGTCGTAGACCGTGGTGGTTTCCAGATCCTTATCGTCAAAGAGAAATTTGAAGGGGCTGAAGGCCGGGTTGAGGTTCGCCAGGGCCAGGAGCATGAGCTCTTCCAGCGCCAGGGACCGACAGCTTTCCCCCCCGTCGCTTCCCTGCAAATAGTCGGCAACCGTAGTTTCCCCGGCATACACCGCCTGGGGCGGGAAAAGGTTTCCAAAGACCTCCAGCAGCCGGGCGATCCGGTTTTCCCCCAGGTTTTTGTTCAGCCGTTCCAGGGCGGTTTCAAAAACATCCCTTTGGACCTGCTGACGGTAGAGGGCGACCATAAAGTGCAGTATCTCGTCGATAAGGCCCATGGCGTTAAGCTGCCCGGCCTTGAGGATCCGCTCCGGATGGGCGGCGCCGTCGATTTTGGCGTTGAGCTTGGCCGTAAGTTTACGGACCTGTTGAAAATCCGCCAGGATTACGTTGCCCCGGAGCGAAAAAAGGGCGGTTTCCAACCCGTGTTCCACCCGGACTTCGTTCCGTATATGAAATTCCATGGTCGCGCTTCGCCGCGCTGCCCAGCCCTCCGGAAAGGAAGAACCGACTATCAGTTTTTGCATGGCTGTTTCCTGTTATTTTGAGCTTGTTTCAAAACCCGGTTGGTTTTTCACAGGCCCTTCTTTTTTTTCGGCGCTATCGTAGCCAGTTCCTGAACCGACTTGATCAAAGTTTCGTCCTTCCCTATCGTCTTAATAGACGCCGGAAGGCGGTAGGTCCAATTGAAATCCGTCGCATAGCCGGGCACATTCACCCGCTCCGACGCCGGATCCTCGGCATACCACTTGGTTGAAAGGTGCAGCAGATCCTGAATCGGGAAAACCCGGAGCCGTGACGCCGCCGCCGCCGTTTTGGTGAGGATGATTTTGGCCGTGCCGGGGTTATACACCTTGGGCAGGGACGGAACCCCCAGGAAAGCGCTAAACCCGTCCTGATCCGCCTCCTTGTCCCACCATTCCCGCAGGGTAGAGCTGTCGTGCACCGACGGCGCGCAGACGCTCAACTCGGGATAGTCCTCAAAGGCATAGTAGGGCTGGCCCGGTTTTTCCCAATCCCGGTGCCACCGGGTAACCCGCAGCCCCAGGATTTTGAGTTTTGCCAGGACCTTGGGCACGCAGTCAGGAACCGCCCCCAGATCCTCCGCGCAGGGAAGCATCCCGGAAGAGTCCAGCAACACCGAAAGGAGTTTTTTCCCCTGGTTCTCCCAGATTTTTTCCGATTCCGCCAGCCGTTTTTCCAGCAGCGCTTCCAGGGCGTTTCTTTCATCCTCCGAAAGGGATCGGTAAGCCCGGGATTCCCGAAAAAGCCACACCGGAAAAAACTTGCCCTTTTCGTACTCCAGAAAAAGCCGGTTCCGCCAGGCCCGGCGCAGATAGTCCGTCGCCGCCGGGGGCAGTCCCAGACCGGCGATACCCTCCTCGCCTTTGACGGACCCCTTAAAAAGCCACAGTTCTTCGTCGCCGATTCTGTCCAGCGCCTCGTTGAAGATCCGTTCCGCCGCAGCCGCCGCAGCGGCCCCGTCGTGGTTTCCCCATTGGTTCCGAATATCCTCCAGGGCGCCCCAAACTTCGGCGGTAGGGATATGGGGCCGGGAAAGCCAGCGGATCCGGCCTTCGTCAAAGCGCAGCTCCTCAAGATCCTTCTTCGTAATAGGAACGTAGGGCACATAGCGGCCTAAAATAGCGTTATCGAAGCAGTTTTCCCGCAGGGAGGACCAGATCCGGAAAAAGCCCAGCACGTGGTCTATGCGGTAGGCGGTATAGTATTTTTCCGCGGTTTTAAGCCGCCGCCGCCACCAGGAATAATCGTCCTTAGCCTGGGCCGTCCAGTTGTAGGTAGGGAAGCCCCAGTTTTGCCCGTTAACGTTGTACATATCCGGAGGAGCGCCCGCGGAAAGATCCCGGTGGAAGTATTCCGGATGCGCCCAAACATCGCAGCTATCTTCGTTCATCAGGATGGGAATATCCCCCTCCAGCAGAATACCCGCCTTGTTCAGCGCCTTGGCAGCCCCGCTGAACTGGACATCCAGCGCTTCCTGAAGCCAGACCCAGAAAAGGTGAGCCCCCCGCTGTTTCGGATCATCCCAGAGCGCCTCGATATCCCCGGCAGTCACCGTCCGGTGGGCCTTCCATTCCTTCCAGGCCCTTTCCTCGTTGCTTTCCTTTAGGTGGCGGTATACGGCGTATGCCTTAACCCAGGGATTTTCGTCGATCCAGACCGCCAGGGAAGCTCCGGGTTTAGCCCTCGCGGCAATCGCCTTTTCGTGGGCCCCGTATATTTCCCGGAGCAGCGACATCTTAGCCCGGAGTATTTTTGGGTAGGGAAACCGGATTTCCCCGTCAAATTCCCGTTTAAGCGCCCCCAGTTGTTCCGTAAAACCCCCAGCCTCGGCAAGATCCCCAATCCGCAGGTACAGGGGATTCAGGGCAAAGGCCGTGAGGGACCCATAGGGAGAACTCTCGTAGCCCGTATCATTAACCGGAAGGATTTGGATAAGCCCCACCCCCATTTGGGCGCACAGACTCCCCAACTCGATCAGATCGGGAAATTCCCCAACCCCGCAACTCTGCTCCCCCCGGAGGGCCCCCACCGGAACCACCACCCCAATCAGACGGCCAGTCCCGGCACCGACATTTTTCTGTTCCTTCTGTGTTTTTGCCATATACACTCCTAGAAAAATGAAAGCAACTTCAATTTTTTACGATACGTAAGTACAGTATTACCCATAACCAGCGAAAATGAAAGGCGCTTCCCGGCCCCCGGACAAATATTTTGCGGATTCAGCATAGAAGGACCCGGCGGCGCCTTGCCCTATACACCGTCCTGGTGTATATTATGACTAGACAGACTAGTCATGGAGGCGTTTATGGCTTTACCGCAGGGAATCGATACCTGGCAGTTGCAGGATGCCAAGGCAAAATTCAGCGCGCTCATCAAATTGGCCGCGCAATCGCCCCAGATCATCACCGTCAGGGGCGCAGAAACAGCGGTTGTCATTTCTATAGACACCTACCGGGAACTTACGGAGCCGAAACAGACCCTCTGGGAAGTATTTCAGAATTCTCCCCTCGCGGATGTGGAACTGGAAGAAATGCCCCGGGAACCGGAAGAAATGCGGGATATCAATCTATGAGGTACCTGCTGGACACCAATGTTTTATCCGAAATAAGAAAATC
>JAISBS010000105.1 GCA_031266075.1 Treponema sp. | reverse complement strand
GATTCGTAGCGAAGGGTACATACCCCGCCCTTTAGGGCGTTATAAAGGGTATGTACCCTGAGTCTAATACCTTATGAGAACAACATACCTCGTCCCTTTAGGGCGAGGTTGTTGATTGCAATGGAAGGGAGAGTAAAAATTGGAGTACTTAAGTGTGAAAAGCGGTTCGATACAGCTATGGGGCGAGTGGTTTGGTGGCCGACCTTTTGAAAATTACCATAAAGTAATTGAAGTTGATTGTACAAAAAACGATGTTATAGTAATCAAGTTTGATAATGGGGAGATTGCCACCATCTATAATCCTATAAATATTGTTTCAACTGAGGAGGAATTTTCTATTGGAGATGCTTCAAAAATAACTTTTGAATGGTTTTATTATGGACGTGAACATACCTCGGAAAATCTACGCAAATTGAAATATGAGAGATTAAATAATGGTTCTATTCTTCGTTCTGAAACAGATGTTGTTGAAAAAACACTTAATAAAAAAGAGCCGGCTATGAGGATCATTTAAAGCGCCGGGGCTCTATTTTTCCATTATCTCGATAGCAATCCTCATTCCCAAACAGAAACCGTCTGCAAAACCATCAGCTATGGCAATTCGACTCATGTTTACGTGGGCATCCGAAAAAACTTGGAACAATTCTCTTTCAGTTTCATTCAAGAGACACCGCAGTTTTTCTTCTGCTTCGGACACAGTTTTGAGTTTTTTGCCGTAGTCTGAATTTCTGTCAAAGGATTTTTCGCGTAAGCTTATGTTGCCGTAGCATAAATTTTTAAGTATGCGGTTTTTGGGGAAAGGCGTTAACCGTGATCGGCGGCGTGGCCAAAGTCGCCATTAGCGTGATAGTCGTAGTTGCGGGCGCGGCTTTAATAGTCGGCACGGGAGGGTTATCGGCAGTCGCTCTTGGAGCGGTCGCGTCGCGGGAGGAGCGTTGGGCGTTTACGCCGGGATAGCGAACAACATAGGCCGGGATAGGGGTCTGCCTTCCGGCATCCCGGTAAATAGCGAAACCGGGAATTTACCGCCGTTTTTTGAAAACAACCCAATTATATTGACAAATTTCGCTAAATTTAGAGATAATAACAGGGTAGACGCCGGTTTGTGGGGCTCTGGATGCATAAACTGAAACAGAGGAGTTTTGCCATGAAAAAAATCGTTGTTTTCTGCCTTTTTTTGGCGGCTGTTTTTGCGATATTTTTGGGCTGTTCGGGATGCTCGGACAAGGCCGGGCAGGAACGCATGGCGGAACTCACCCGGCTTCAGGCGGAAGTGGCCCGGTTGGAGGCGGAAAAGCTGGAGGCCGAGCGGCTTGCCGAGGAAGCCCGGCTGGCTGAGGAAGCCCGGCTTGCCGAGGAAGCTCGGCAGGCGGAAGCGGCTCGGGCGGCTGGTATGAGCGCCGAGGCCCGGCGGGCCGAAGAAGCCCGCCGCGCGGAGGAAGCCCGTTTGGCGGAAGCCCGGAGACGGGCCGCCGAAGAAGAAGCCCGCCGCCGCCAGTCCGCCTATCCAACGGAGGTTGATCCCTCCAACCCCCTGGTGGGAACCTGGGGCAATACCGCCAGGACGGTGGTACTCCAGTTTCGGCCAAACGGGTCCATTGTGGTACACGAATATGTGATAACCGATCAGGTGGTCGAGGTGTACTGGCGGACCAACCGGGGGATAACCGGCGGCGGATATTATGACCGGCGGAACCCCGAGGATCTGCAGACTAACTATACGGGAACCGGTTCCTATTCCATCAACCGGGATGCGGTGGACATTAAATTGTCCATAAAGAACCAGTTTGGCACCACAAAAGACGTAAATCTTTCCACCAAATTCACCCTGAACAGCAAGAAAGATTTTCTCCGGCTGGAACATGGGTTTGCCCGAAAATTCATTTACAACAAGGACACTAGGGCCCAAATAGACTCCAGCGAGTTTGCTTCTTCCTTTAACCGGCTCTAAATGGCGGGAACCGCTGAAAACTGAAGCTTTCAGCGGTTCCCGTACCCCATGAAGAAAATTGCATGTGCGTAATTCGTTATAAAGAATTGAGCTTGTTCCAAAACCTGGTTGGTTTCGGGACAAGCTCGAAATTCAAGGTAGCTGTTCCAAAAACTGAAGTTTTGGAACAACCTCAATGAGCAATTTTCTTCATTTTTCTTCCGGGTACAGGATAATCACCGCGGGGCCTTTGGGCAGGAGCCGGGCGCAGAATCTCTGGAGATCGCCGGGTTTGACCGCGCCGTAATACGCGGGCCGCTTGTCCAGCCGGGAAAGCGGCAGGTCAAGCAGCGCCGATGAATTGGCGTAGCTCCGGGCGATGTAGGCGTTGCTCTGAATCGAAGATTCCCACTCTTTTTTCATGGCCTCTACCGATTTGGCGAAGGTGTCCTGATGGATCGCTCCGGCGGCGGTCTGGCGTATCAGGTTCGTAACCTCGGCGGTCAGTTCTTCGGCCCGGCGGGGGTCGCAGGCAAAATACACCTCCAGGCTCAGTTCCCCGTCGGGGATGGGGCTTATGGAGGCGGACATGGAGATCGAATAGACCCCGCCGAGTTTTTCCCGGATTTCCTCGGTCGCCCTGATTTCAAGATATTCGCTTAATACCGCGGCGGCGGCGCTGGCTTCCTCCGAATAGGGAACTTTGTCATACCAGACCATGTAGACGGCGCTGCGTTCTTCCTTCCCCTTGTATACGGGTCGGCTGGTTTTTCCGGGCCGGGTGATGTTGAGGTTTTGCCAGACATTCCAGGCTTCGCTCCGGGGGATGGAGGCCAGCCATGTTTCGGCGTAGAGGCGGAGGGCCTCAAGGTCGAGGTTTCCCACAAAAACAAAAGTATAGTCTGCGGGGTTAAGGCTCCGGCGAATAAAGGCCAGGGCCTTGTCCGTATCAACCTTGGCAAGGTCCGCCAGTTCCAGAGGTTTGAACCAGGGGCTTCCCCCGGTGGTGATCCGGACAATTTCATCGGAAAAAACCGTTTCCGGGTTTTCATCCCGCCGGGCAAGGTCTGTCCTGAGCTGATCCAGCATGACCCCCGTGGCCCTGGGGTAGATTCGGGAATCGGTAAAATAGAGGTAGATCATTTCAAAGAGGATGCCGAGGTCCCCCCCGGCTGCGGAACCCTGGAAGCCCCGGTAGTAGGGGCTGATTTGAAAAGAGAGGGAAACCTGCTTGTCCGCCAGTTTCTTCATCAATTCGGGCAGGGAATAGGGGCCCAGACCTGAAGCCTGAATCAATTCCGATGCCAGGCCGGCGGAGACCAGGTCTGTTTCCAAAGCGCTGGTAGTGCCTCCCCGGGCCATGGCGTAAAAGGCAACCTCGTTGTTCCGGTTTTTGGTCTCCTTAAGAATGACCCTGGCGCCGTTACTGAGTTCCCAGCGGAGGGCCCCGGTTTCTCTGTCCACAGACTCCGCGGTGATTTGTCCCGGCTGGAAGGGCTCGCCGGCAAGCCCGGCATCCACCTCCGTTGATTCGGGGGGGCTGATTTTCAGCCGGGCGCTTTCCTTTACCAACTGCCGGATCCGGGCGTCCGTGGGAAGGGTGTCCTTTTCCGCCTCCGGGGCGATGATGAAGATTTTCAGTTCCCCGGACTTGAAATAATCCTTAAGCACGGCGGAAATATCCCCGGCGGCTATGCCGGGAAGAAGCTGCCGCGCGGTCTCCAGTTCCCATTCCACATCGACCAGGGTTCCCCCTTGGAGGAAGTAACTGGTCAGGGCGCTGACATAGTGTTCCGATTCCTGTCGATCCTTTTCGGAAACCGCCTGTTCCAGGTTCGAAAGCAGGGCGTTTTTGGCAATGTTAAGATCCCCGGCGGTAAAGCCGTACCGGGAGAGGGATTCCTTTTCCCGGAGGAGCGCCGCCAGACTTGCCTCGGCCTGTCCGGTTTTCGGCAGGGCTATGAGGGCGTAATACCGGGAAGAATGGCCGAACCGGACGCTTCCCGACCCGGCGTTCACGTAGGGGCTTTCGGGGTCCTGGGCGGCCTCGCTAAAACGGAGGCTCAATATCTGGTCGATAAGGCTGTCGATGATTTCTTCCCGGTAGGCGGCCAGATCCGATTCGGGGGCTCTGGGGCTCCGTTTGTGGTAGAGGTTCACCTGGGTCAGGGGCAGTTCCGGGTCGGTAAGGATCAGGGTCTGTAAATCCCCCTTTTTGGGCCGGGGCAGATCGTAGGCAGGCCGGTTCAGGGGCGTATTTGGCTTTTCAATCGAAAAATGGGCTCCCAGGGAGGCTTCCATCGCGGCGCCGTCAAAATCGCCCACCAGAATCAGGGCCATATTGTCCGCCCGGTACCATTTTTTGTAGAAGTTTTCCAGCCGGGAGGCCGGGGCCCCCTGAATGATTTCCGGCAGGCCGATGGGGGAACGGTTCGCATAAGGGGAACCCTGGAAGATGAAGGGCAGAATTTGTTTTCTCAACCGCTCCATGGCCCCTAAATATGCCCGGTATTCTTCCATAATAACCAGCCGTTCATCGTCCACGTCTTTGGGATCAAAGGTGATGGCCCGGGTCCAGTCGTCCAGTACCGCCAGGGCCGTATCGGGAATCCGTTTTTCACCCCCCGGCCCGGCTTCCACCGGCACCTCGATGCCGAAAACCGTCTCATCGTAGCTGGTATAGGCGTTCACCTCCGGCCCGAAACGCATTCCCAAAGACCGGAGGTAGTTGATTAACTCCGATTCAGGGAAACGGGTGGTGCCGTTAAAGGCCATGTGTTCCACAAAATGGGCCAGCCCCTGCTCGTCATCCGTTTCCAGCACCGACCCTGCGTTCACCGCCAGGGTCAAATAGGCCCGGTTTTCGGGCCGGGAATTTTCCAGAATATAATACCGGAGACCGCTGGGCAGCGTTCCGGTTCTGACCGCTTCCGTAAAGGGAACCGGATCCGATGGGTTTCCCGCGCCGCCAAAGGCCGCGAGCTTCGGCGTGGTGCCGCAGCCTGGCAGAAAAGCCGTCAGAATCAATAAACCAGCGATAAGCGCGAAAATTTGGGCAAAAAAGCCCCTTTTAATTTTAAGCATGCCTAAAATATAACAAATCCCAGCAAGAGATGGTATATATTTAAATGAAGTCATGGTACAATTCTTGATGAGGAAGGTATGTTATGAGGTTACTTACCAGATCTGATTTTGACGGGCTGGCCTGCGGAGCGATTCTCCTGTACCTGGGCCTGATTGACGACTGGAAATTCGTCCACCCCAAGGATATTCAGGACGGCCTGGTAGAGGCCACCGATAACGATATTTTGGCCAATATTCCCTACATCAAAGGCTGCAAACTCTGGTTTGACCACCATTCCAGCGAAACCGAGCGGCTTGGCAAAAATACCTATTTCGAAGGGGTAAGCCGGGTGGCCCCCAGCTGCGCCCGGGTGGTCTACGAATACTACGGCGGGGACGAAAAAATGGGCCGTTTCGCCGAAATGATCCGCTATGTGGATAAGGTGGATTCCGGCGACCTTAACGCCGAAGAAATTCTGAACCCCCGGGGCTGGGTGCTTCTGGGCTTTATCATGGATCCCCGGACCGGGCTGGGGCGGTTCAGGAATTTTACCATCAGCAACTACGATCTGATGAAAGAACTGGCGCTTGCCTGTTCCCAGAAAAACATTGAGGAAATTCTCGCCATGCCCGACGTAAAAGAACGGCTGGAAGTCTACTTTGAACAGAACACCCTATTCCGGGAAATGGTGGCCAAATACGCCAAAGTTGAAGGAAGCGCCCTGATGATTGATCTCCGGGGGGTGGAGACCATTTACGCGGGGAACCGCTTCCTCATCTATACCCTGTACCCGGAACAGAATATCTCCGTCTGGGTGGTGGACGGCAGGAACAGGGCCAACGCGGTGGTTACCGTGGGCTACAGCATCCTGAACCGGAGCGCCACGGTGGATGTGGGTAAGATGCTCCTTGGATACGGCGGCGGCGGCCACCATCAGGTGGGAACCTGCCAGGTGCCCTACGACGAAGCCGACCGGGTGATTGCCGAAATAATGGAAAAAATCCGGGCCTGAAACACCGGGAGCGAAGTTTCCGGCCCGGGCGACATGGCTGAAAAAAAGGGCCCGCAGGAATCCGGTTTGTAAAGACCGGAGCCGCGGGCCGCAGTATCGCAAGCCAATTCCCGTTTTTTATTCGTGGCGAGGGTTTAATACCGCGTCAGACTTTCGGTCTGACGCGGTATGTTGATTTTACAGTTCCCGAAGCCCGCCGCCTTTGGGCTTGCGGCCCCGCCGTTTGCCGCCGGTCTTTGCCGAAGCCACAAGCGCCGGCTTTGCCCGGCCCCGTTTGGGAGACGCTATGGCCCTGGGTTTCTCACTGGCCGCGGGGGCGCTTCCCGCGCCGTCCCCGGAATTGATCAGATCCAGATAAGCCGAAGCGGGACTGGCCGCCGGAGCCTCTTCATCGGAGGTGGCGCCAAAGGACTGGTTAATGTCCTCCCGCACCGTGGAACGCCGCCGGCTGAAAGACGCGAAAGCCGCGTCCTGGAA
>JAISBS010000021.1 GCA_031266075.1 Treponema sp. | reverse complement strand
ATCCTTCAGGTGGAGGAAGATTCCGGGGCCTGGGAATTCCTGGAACAAAGAATCCTGCGGCCCGAAGCATCTCCGGCCTGCCCTGATGCGGGTCCCTCCTGCGGGGGCTGCGGTTCCGGTCGGGGGCATCAGGACGGACATATCCAATCGGTTATAAAAATCCTGGCCGGCTGTACCTATATGCTGACCGTCAAAATCGGCCCCAGGCCGCAGGCGGTGCTGAAACAAGCGGGCATCACCGCGCTGGAATCCCCGCCGGATATTTCCCGGGCCGTTCAACAGTTGAACGTCTATCATCAGCGGGTCCGCAGGAAAGAGCGGCTGTATGCCGCGGCGGTTCCGGCGCGGTAAAGTGGAATCTCTGACAACCCCGGTTGGGTCTCCGGAGATTCCACTATGTGTAAGCGGTTGACAATATCATATTAATACTATATAAATTATAGGATATTGTGCGCGTCCGTCCCGGAGCCTGTTGCGCTTTACCGAGCTTCCGGGGCGGTAAAAAGAAGGGGGCGTATATGGCGGAAGGAACGGAGCGCAAAGAACTGCCGGGGGCGCTTGATGAAAAAGGCCTGAAGGAACTTAATCAACTGCTTGCATCCCTCAACTACGGCTCGGTAACTTTGATCATCCAAAACGGCAAGGTCGTTCAGATCGAGAAAAATGAAAAACTCAGATTGACATAGGAGTATAGTATGGCTGTTGGTTCGCCGCCTAGAGTCAACGCGGATTATCAGCCGGTATTACTCGACCGGTTGAAACAGATACGGGACGGGTATATTTCGATCATCAAACAGGACAGCCGGATCATCCAGATCAATATATGCGACCGGATCAATATCGGCGCAATGCAGGTGAAGACCCCCCAAAAAAAATCCGCCGACAAGCCCGGTTAAATTTCCAGTGGTTTCCGGTATTGTTCTGCCGCCGGCACGTTTATCATGCCTGCGGATATATGTTCAAAATTATACCCGTGTTACCGGGAACAAACGGTGAAAAGACCCCGTGCCTTTTAGCCGCTCCGCAGGAATTCTGTCAGCGCCGCCCGCAGTCCTCCAATATCTTCCGGGGCGGCCCGCCTCAGCCCCGGCAGGGATGCGAAGTACGTCATCTGCCGCTTGGCGTAACGGCGGCTGTTTTGGGCGATGCGGGCTTCCATCCTGGCAAGGTCCCCGGAAAGCCGGAACACGCCGGGCTCATCTTCCAAAAAAAATTCCCGGTAACCGATGGCCCGCAGCCCCGGGTCTTTGGGGGTATAGCCCCGCTTCCACAGGGCTTCTACTTCCGCGGGGAGCCCGGCGCGGAACATGGCGGCGCAGCGCTCGTTGATCCGGCGGTACAGTTCCTCACGCGGACGCTCCAGCCCGGTGATGAGGAACCGGTATTCAGGCCGGGGGCCCGGCGCTGCGCCGGAATCGCCCGCCGGGACCCCGGAACCCGGGTAGGCGCTGAGGGGCCGCCCGCTCAGGCGGAAGACCTCCAGCGCCCGGAGCAGCCGGTAGGCGTCGTTCAGGTGAATCCGGCCCGCGCTGACCGGATCGCCGGCCCGCAGTTCTTCCATCAGGGCGGCGGCCCCCCGGAACGCCAGTTCATCCCGCAGGGCCGCCCGGATCGCCGGATCGGACGGGGGCGCTTCGGGGAGCCCCAGCACAAAATTTTTCAGGTAAAAACCCGTGCCCCCGGAGATCACCGGAAGCTTCCCCCGGCGGGCAATGGTACGGCAGGCGTCATCAGCCAGGCGGACAAAATCCCCCGCGGTAAACTGTTCGCCGGGGTCCCGGATGTTGATCAGGTGATGGGGAAGCCGCGCCCGTTCCTCCGGGCCGGGTGTGGCGGTGCCAATGTCCATGCCCCGGTATACCTGCATGGAATCGGCGGATACCAGTTCCGCGGACCCGGCGAAATCGCCCCCCTCCGTAAAAAGCCGGGTCAGGACTTCGGTCTTTCCCGAAGCGGTCGGGCCAAAGAGGATAAATACGGGAATCGGTCTGGTAACGGTTTCGGACAGATCAGCCATGGTTCAGGGGCCCGGTAATCGCATAAAATAGAGTTGTTTAAAAACTTCAGTTTTTGAACAACTTCCGCTTAAAAGCAGCAAAAATGCGGAGCATTGAAACCCGCAGGGTTTCTTGCAAGACTTGTTCAATAACCAACCGGGTTATTGAACAAGTCCAATCTCCAAAAACCGCCGTCAGGCGATTTTTACCCCGCAAAATCCCCGGGAAACCCGGTAATCAGGATTTCTCGCGGAAGCTGTACCGGAGGCGCCCGGGTAAAAAACCCGCCGGCGCAACAGGTTCCTAGGCTTCCAGGTGGAATTCGATTTCTTTGGTAAAGACCTGCCGGGCCGCCAGGGACACCACCTTGCCGTCATTGTCCTCGATCTCCTGATCTTTCAGCATGGAAAGCTGGTAGGAGCGCCGGGAGGAAGCGGAGGTGATTTCATACATATTGCCATCGTATTCGATGAGTTCTTCCAGGGGAAATATCATAGTATTCAATTTTATATGTTACCCGCAATTGTGTAAAGGGCTTATCAGAGTTGTTCAGAAACTTCAGTTTTTGAACAACTCCGCTTAAAAACAGCAAAAATGCGGAGCATTGAAACCCGCAGGGTTTCTTGCGCGACTTGTGTCGGACTTTAGTCCGCGATAACCAACCAGGTTATTGAACAAGTCCATTGCCTGAATCCCCCGAAACCCCTATACTGTATGTGCCCGGTAGACCGCTGTGTACCGGGCAAGTTTTGTACAATAGAGTTGTTTAAAAACGTCAGTTTTTGAACAACTCCACGTAAAAGCAGCAAAAATACAGAGCATTGAAACCCGCAGGGTTTCTTGCGGGACTTGTGTCGGACTTTAGTCCGCGATAACCTTTGGTTAGCCGATAACCAACCGGGTTATTGAACAAGTCCAATGAGCGGAGGTTTTCATGTTCAAATTCACCCCGCCCGGGGCGGGGAAGATCAGCCCGGTAGCCATTGTCATGATCGCCCTGGGACTTGTCCTGGTGATCCTTCTGGGAACCAGCGTGTATATCGTCGACCAGACTGAAGAGGCGGTGGTTACCCGGTTCGGGCGGTATATTGCCACCAAAGGGCCGGGACTCCAGTTCAAACTGCCCTTTGGTATAGACCGGAACTATACGGTAAACGTCAAGACGGTGCAGACCGAGCAGTTTGGCTTCCGGACCCTGAAAAGCGGCGTTTCCTCGACCCACGCCAACCAGACCAGCGAATCCACCATGCTCACCGGAGACCTCAACATTGTAGAGGTGGGGTGGATCATCCAGTACCGGGTTGTGGATCCCAAAGCCTGGACCTTTAATGTGATGGAACGGACCGCCACTATCCGGGACGTGTCCCAGTCGGCGATCAATATGCTGGTGGGGGATCGGGCGATCATGGACATTATAGGAACCGAGCGGAGCGCCATAGAGGCCGCAGGGGCGGAATTCATGAACGAGACTTTCCGGGGCTACGGCCTGGGCATCGATGTGATCGTCGTAAAGCTCCAGAATATCGATCCTCCCGCGGGAGTGCGGGAAGCTTTTGACGACGTAAACAAGGCGAATCAGGACATGAACCGGCTCATCAACGAGGGCCAGCAGGCCTATAACGCGGAAATCCCCCGGGCCCGGGGGGAACGGGAACGGATTATTCAGGAAGCCCAGGGTTACGCCGTCGAACGGGTAAACCGGGCCCGGGGCGATGTGGCCCGGTTCAATTCGGTTTACGATGAATACCGCCGCTCCCCGGAAGTAACCCGGCAGCGGCTGTACTACGAAATGATCGAAGATGTCTTTAAAGATGAGGAAGGAACGGTGGTTATTGACCGGAACCTGGACAATTTCCTCCCCCTGCGGAATCTCGGTTCCGGTTCTCCGGGGAACCCCGGCGCGCAAGGAGGCCGGTAATGAAAAAACTTGTTACCATTGCGGTTGTTACCGCGGTTATTATCGCCGGCGTCATAGCCGCCGGCCCCCTTTATGTAACCAATGAAGGGGAACAGGCGGTGATCGTCCAGATGGGGCGGCTGGTAGACGTTATCACCGAGGCGGGCCTCCATGTTAAAATCCCCTTCATCGACGAAGTAGTCCGGTATCCCAAACGGATCATGGCCTGGTACGGGGAGGCGAAAAGTATGCCCACCCGGGAAAAACAATATATCTTTGTGGATGTTACCGCCCGCTGGCGGATAGCGGATCCCCAGAAATTTTACGAATCCATCACGACCATTGGCGGCGCCTATTCCAAACTGGCGGAAATCATCGATTCGGAAGTCAGGACCGTCGTGGCGGAAAACTACCTCCGGGAGACCGTGCGGAATTCCAATATCCTGCTGGAGCAGCCTGCCAATCCGGACAGCCTGGGCATCGGGGACAGTATTGACGCGGAACAGATCCCGGATCTTATCCAGAGCGAAGGCAGCCGGGAGCCCATCTTCAAAGGACGGCGGCAGCTCGCCGAGGAGATCCTCGCCCGATCCCGGCGCATGGTGCCTGAATATGGCATCGAACTCATCGACGTAGTAACCCGGCAAATCCGGTACAGCGACGAACTGACCCAGAGTGTCTATGCCCGGATGATCAAGGAGCGAAACCAGATCGCCCAGGCATTCCGTTCCGAGGGCGAAGGGAAAAAAGCGGAATGGATGGGCCGGATGGACAACGAGCGCCGTTCCATCCTTTCGGACGCCTACGAAAAAGCCGAAATCCTCCGGGGAACCGCCGACGCGGAAGCTGCCCGGATCTACGCCAACGCCTACAACCGGGACCGGAACTTCTTCGATTTCTGGCGGGCCGTGGAATCCTATCGGGCAACTCTGCCGAATTTCGACAAAACCCTGTCCACGGACATGGACTATTTCCGGTATTTGTATTCGCCGAGGTAAGGGGCCCCCGCAGGCGCCCGGGAGCGCGTTATAAGACCAATAGCGGTATGGAGGGAGCCCCGGAAAAAGCCGCCCCGGGACGGAAAAGCTGACGGCGGGTAATTTTCGGGTTTTTTTGCCCGCCGCCCCTGGGTCCCTTGATTATTCGGAATAGGCGGAGTAGCCTATATATATGCCCATGAGGGATCCTCGGCGTGAACAACCCATGCTGGTCTTGACAGAAGAAGAAGAACATCTGGTTGGCGAAATAGAATCCTGGCTTGAGTCCCGTGATTCCGCCGATTACCGGGTGGCAAAGGAACGTTTTCGCTGTCTGAGAAATTTGGGGGCGGCGGTTTCCGAATACCCGTCGGTCCGGGAAACCGGGTTCCTCCAGGGGGTGATTCGGGACGAGGGGAAACTCCTGGAGTCCCTCTGCAAATTTTCTTCGTCTTCCCATCTGCTCCATATTCCCACCAAGGTGGTAGCGTCCCGGAGTTTTCTGGTGGCAAAGTTCCACGCCCTTTCCCTGCTCGCCCGGCTGGTTCACGAAAAGGATGAGTTTTTTATTCCCCTGCGGAAAGTTATTTTTTCCATCGTCTGCACCCTGATGGCGGAGGAAGTGTATTTTTCCTGCCTTGACGATCCTTTCATGTCCCATGACACCAAGATGAACCTGGCCTATGATCTTATTTCCCTCTGGGACAGCGGCACCGATCCACGGGCGATACATCACCTTCCGGCCTTAAGCGCCCTTTGGATCGCCTGGGAAGCGGCGCCGCCCAGTTTTGGAACCATGGACGGTACCAGCGAATTGCTGCGGATTACCATCGATATGGAAAATGACTGGCAGGGATTTCTGGTGGAAGAAGCGAATAACGAAGAAACGCGCTGGGCGCTGGAAGAATTTCTCTTTGGCCTTTCCTACGAAGAAATTCAGCAGGTCCGTTCCCGGTTGACCCGCTTTGGGGTCAGCGCCGTAAATTACGATGAAATTCGCAGCTACCTGGGCTCAAAGCCCTCATTTGTTTCGGTGAGAAACGCGGATCCCCGTGCCATTTACGATTTTTTTGTCAACCGGCGGGACACGGGACTGCTCCGCAAGCGGATCGCCGCCCCCGGCCCCCGGCGCACTCTGGAAGAAATATACATCAAGTACCGTATCCTTCTGGAACTCAAAGGCGTCCGCTAGCAGCCTGTCGCGCTGGTGGTTTTTTTACCCGGTGCGCCTCCCCGGATTCTACAGAATGGCCTCGGGCGGGCGCTTGACCGCCACTTCGCGGCTGTCGGAATAATCTTCCCCGCCGGGGGTGATGGCCGCGGCGGCGCTGATTTCCCCGGTCCGCAGGAAAGCGCTCCGGGCCGGCGGCGCGGCGGGCGTGGCAGGTACGGGTGTGGTGGCCGCCGGTGTAACAGGCGCAGATGTGGCAGGCGTGGGTGCGGGCGTGGCGGAAATACCGGGAAGCTTTTCCGCCTGATCCAGGTCTTCAAAGACCCGGTTCTGGCTTTTCCTGATATTTTCCAGCAGCTCTCCGGTTCCCGAATGAATCTCCCTGATATCCGCCCTGGTGGTGTCCGAAAGGGCCTGTATTTGTTCCAGCGAAGCCTTGAAACTCTGATGATGGGCCATCACGTCGGCGCTGCCGTCTTTGAGCCGCTGGTTAAAAAGAACCGTCTCTTTGATCGAAGCGTCGATTTCCCCATTTATGACGCTGCTCTCCAGTGCGGAGGAGGAAATTTCCGCCAGTTCCCGGCTCAGGCCCTTAATCTTGCCGCTGATCCCATTAAAGGTTTCAAAGGACAATTCGCTGGCCGCCAGGGCGCTTTTGGTTTTTATGTTGATGGAAACCAGTTCTTCGTGGATCCGTCCGGCGTTTTCCCTGGTGGATTCCGCCAGTTTCCGTATCTCGTCCGCCACAACCGCAAACCCCGCCCCCGCCTGGCCGGCATGGGCGCTTTCAATCGCCGCATTCATGGAAAGGATATTGGTCTGTTCCGAAATCTGGTTGATGATGGCGGTCATCTCGGAAATTCCCTCAACCTCCCTGGCGATGGCCTTTACCAGATCGTTGACTTCCTGGGCCTGATCTTCCCCCCCGGCGACTTCCTCCCGCAGGGTTTCCGCCCGTCCGGCGCTGTCCCGGATCCGGGCCGCCACGGAAAGAGCCAGATCGGTAACCTGGGTCAGCCGGACGCCCGCTTCTTCCAGCACCGCCGACTGGCTCCCCCCGGCGGTGTTAAGGGAACCGATGTAATCTTCGATACTCCCCAGGGATTCCATGGCCTGTTTTGTCGCGGCTTCGATCTCGAAAAACTGTCCGGCGATTTTGTTAATCATCTCGCCGATATGCTGATGCAGGGCTTCCCGTTCCCGGCTTTCCCCCCGTAGTATTTCCCGCAGCCCCGCGCTGCGGGCCGCGAAGCTGTTCAGGGATTCAAAAAGCCGCCCCAGGGACCAGAGGCTTTCTTTCAGGCCCTCCGCTTCCCGCAGCCCCGGAAGCCCGCCGCCGGAACCCGGCTTTGGCAGGGAGATCAGGGTCTTCATGTCCTTTTCCAAAAGGGGCTTTATCAGGGCTTTTAGTTCCCCAAGGCGGCGGGCCAGCGTCAGGATGCAAAAAACCAGCGCCCCCAGGCCCAGGGCGGCGATGAGGATATTGACAAGCCCGCCCCCGGGAAGGAGTCCCCGGACAGCGCCGCCGGCCCGGGAACCGGCCAGATACAGTTGCACCGCCAGCGCGACGGATAGGGCGGCGCAGGTTCCCAGGGCAATACCCAGGCCGAGAATAACGAACCGGTATTCCGGCGTTTTTTCGTTTTTTAGCAGACTCATTGTTTTTCGTATTCCTGGATTTCATCAAAGACGTATTCCAGCTTGATTCCCGCCCTGGAAAACATGGCTTCCGAATCCTCGCCGTCATGGTAACGGCGCTGGCAGACAACCCGGACAATGCCGCAGTTAATAATCAGCATGGCGCAGGTCCGGCAGGGGGTCATCCGGCAGTAGAGGGTGGCCCCTTCAATGGGGATCCCCCGCTTTGCGGCCTGGCAGATGGCGTTTTGCTCCGCATGAACCGTTCTGACGCAGTGGGTGGTAACCGAACCGTCTTCGTGAAGCATTTTTTTGAACTGGTGCCCCACTTCGTCGCAGTGGGGCAGCCCCATGGGGGCTCCCACATATCCGGTTACAAGGATCTGGTGATCCTTGGCGATGACGCAGCCTGAACGACCCCGATCACAGGTCGCCCGCTTGGAAATGGCGTTGCAGACCTCCATAAAGTATTCATCCCAGCTGGGTCGCTGGTATTGTGTGCCTTCCGTATCCGACAAAACTACCCCCGTTTTTTGGACTTCCTTTAAGTATGGTTGTATTTTCAGGTTTTCTCAAGGGGAGTTCCGAAAACTTCAGGTTCCGTTTCCGCTCCCGGCCAGTTCCCGCAGCATTTCGGTGTAGGGCCGGGATTCTATCCGGCTTCGGGGAATTTTCAGGGTATCCAGGAGGGAAAAAAGCCGCTCCCGCCCTTCCGTCAGGGCCCGTTCATCCCCCGGCGGAGCCAGAATTTCCAGTTCCAGAAACCAGCCCAGGCCCCGGACTTCCGAAAGCTCCGCCAGAACCGGCCCGGCGCCTTCGCCGCAGCGCCACCCCTGACCCCGTTTGTGTTTTTCTATCCCCGGCTCCAGACCCAGACGGCGGAGCAGGTCTTCAAACACCCCGGCGTCGGAAACCTCGAATTCCCGCTCGTCGTTCATCTCCACGCCCTCCCGGAGTTTCCGGCTTTTATAGGTGATCCGGGTACAGGCGGAGACTTCGCCGCCCTTTTGGGTCAGTGTTTCCCGCCGGACCCGCAGGCCCGAGGGGGGCAGGCCGGAAGCCGGGGATTCAGCCCCGTTTCCGGCGGGAAACCAATAGGCGTCCGCTTTTTCATAGGCCCCCGCATAGCTTCCCAGGGCTTCAAGCCGTTTTTTCATAGCTTCCGGCTCGTCAATCCGGGTTTTCAGTTCAATCTCAACCGCCATATACGCCCCCTGGTAACTTTATCCAATAAATGTAAGTTTCTTTCAATAATATAACTTCTTCGCATGAAAATATCTTGTGTATAATACTAAATCACAGTATATATTCTCTAGCAGAGGGAGTTGCTCCAGGAATCAGCCCTGGGCAAGCTTCGGTTTCCCCAGGTTTTGGGGACCGGGGCGGCTCCGCCGTCATTATAAAAATGAGTGGGAATACCGATAATGAAACGATATGAACCATCGATGCGGCTTATTCTCACTTTTTTTGCTCATTGCGGCCCTGTCCTTTGCGGAGGATGCGGTTCATGTGGTAGTCCGGGGGGAAACGGTATATGCTATTTCCCGGGCCTACCGGATCAGCCCTGAGGAGCTTATGCGGTACAATAACATCGCCGACGCTTCGCGGCTGCAAATCGGCCAGCGCCTGAAAATTCCGGCGCCGGGGGGCGCGGCATCCCTGCTTCCGGCGGCTGCTTCCGGCGCCCCGGTCTCATCCGGCTTTATCGAGTACCGGGTCGTAAAGAACGACACCCTCTACGGCATTGCCCGGCGGCAGGGGATCAGCCTCCAGGAACTCCTGGATCTGAACGGTTTTTCACCGAACCATACCCTGCGGGAAGGGGAGCGGATCAAGGTGCCTCAGAGGGCCGGAACGGCGGTTTCCGGGACAAGTCAGAGCGCCCCAGCGGAAGCGGCGTCTCCCGGCGCGGCTTCCCAAACGCAGACCGCGCAGCCCGGCGCGGCGGTCCGGCAGACTGCCGCCAAAACGGTGGACGCTTCCCTGCGCTGGCCCGTGCGGCCAAAAGAACTGGCCTATATGACCGGAAAATTGTACGGCGTGGTTCTGACCGGGGAACGGTCGGAATCCGTAAAAAGCCTTACCCAGGGGACTGTGGTTTCGGCGGGGCCCTACCGCGGGTTCGGCAGGGTGGCGATTGTTCAGGTGGCAGGAGGTTATTTGTACGTTTACGGCGGATGTGAAAGTTTATTGGTAAAGGAAGGGGACCGGATAGGCCCCGGAACCGAATTGGGAAAGCTGGGAATCGATGCGGTCTCCGAAAAACCGCAGCTGTTTTTTCTGGTTTACCGGAGCAACAGCCCTATCGATCCCGCAAAAGCGCCCAGAGCATAAAAGGCTTTCATATGTCAGGTAATAACAAAGAGCCTGTCCCGGCAATAAGGAAGGGCAGGCTGCAGGAAGGTAAAATATGTCAAAAACAGCGGCGGCAGAGAAAACGATGACAGGGAAAAACCGGAAGAAAGGAGTTTTACTGCGTCAAATGGGCGATTCAGAGTCAGGACGGGAGGGGACGAAAAAACGATCCTCCGGATCCCTCAATTCAAAAAATTCCAAAAAATCCAAACTGGTAAAAGAGACAGATCCACTGGCCCTGTACTTCAAACAAATCTCACGGTTCCCTCTTCTGACTGTTCAGGAAGAACAGCATATCGGTGAAAAAATCGTTACGCTCAGGAACAATATTCGGGAACTTGAGGCCGCCGGTTCCGCGGCGGGAACGGAAAGCGATGAGGCGTATATAAAAGAAAAGGCCGCTCTGGACGCCGCTCTGTTGTTCTACAAAAACAAAATGATCAATTCCAACCTCCGGCTGGTGGTTTCCATAGCCAAGAACTACCAGCACCGGGGCCTTTCCCTGCTGGATCTGATCGACGAGGGGAACATCGGCCTTATCGAGGCGGTGGAGCGGTTTGACTATACCAGGGGCTGCCGGTTTTCCACCTACGGCACATGGTGGATCCGGCAGGCGATTATCAAAAGCATCGCCGACAAGGGCCGGGTCATCCGTATTCCCATCCATATGCTCAACACGATCAAAAAATGCTACTTTGTGGCCAAGCAGCTTACCCAGGATCTGGGCCGGGATCCCAGCGATGCGGAGCTGTCCGAGTATCTGGGGGTTCCCATCGCCAAGGTCAAGGAGATTGTTAAACTTTCCCAGGAAACGACCAGCCTTGATACCGTTGTGGATGACGGAAACCTGACCCGTCTGGCGGATCTGATCAAGGACGATTCCATGGAAGAACCCTTTGAAATGGTCTTTTCCATGACCCTCCAGGAAACCATGGGGGACATCCTGTCCCACCTTTCGGAACGGGAGATGAAAATTATCCAGCTTCGCTTTGGCCTGGCCGGGGAAGGCCCCCTGACTCTGGAGGAAACGGGAAAACTTCTGGGCATCACCAGGGAACGGGTCAGGCAGATTCAGGAAAAGGCGACATTCAAACTGCGGGGCCTGCGGGAGCTGCACGAACTCAAGGAAAATCCCTAAAGGGAACCTTTGGAAACTTCAGTTTTCAGAGGTTTTCGTAACCCATGAGGAAAATTGCATTTGAATAATTCGTTATAAAATAGAGTTGTTCAAAAACTGAAGTTTTTAAACAACTCTACTGAAGTTTTGGAACAGTCTCAAATAAGGAATGAGCAATTTTCTTCCCGGGTTTTCCGGAGATTCCCTAAACCCGCGGCGCTTTGGGAAAAGCGGCCCAGAGGCCGCTTTTCCCCCTAGAATTCTTTCTTTTCCGATTCCGTTTTTACGGTTTTTGCGGCCCGGGCCTTTTTCCCCGGGCTTTTTTTTCCGGGAGCCTTTTTTTGCGGCGCGGCCTTTCCTGTTTTCTTCCCCGCCGGGGCCGCTTCTTTTTTTGGCTTGACGGCGGCGCGGATCCCTTTCAGGGCCGCTTTCAGCGCCGAATCCTTAACGGCCTGCTCATAATCATAGTTGAATTGCAGATCGGTCCAGTATTTTTCCGTGGTTTTGAAAAATTTCGCCAGCCGGAGGCCCAGCGGGATAGTTATCCGCTGTTTGTTGTTGAGGACGTTGCTGATAATGGCGGGGTATACGCCGATTTCCTTTGCAAGAGCCGTCGATTTCAGTTGATAAGGTTCCATGAATTTTTCTTTCAGAACCTTTCCCGGTAAGAGCGTCACAGATTTAGCCATGATTTCTCCTTAAAAAAAAGTTTAGTCGCACACGGGTTTAATGCCCAGAGCCCGCTCTGCATTCCCCGCAAAGCGGGTTCCTGGGCTGATAAATTAAATTATATTATATTATATTATTTATTACAAGGGGAAAAGAAAAATTTTTTGGAAATTTTTGAATTTTTTCGGAAATTTCCGTTTTCGGCGGTTCCTTTTTGTTAAAAAAACCGTATCAACCAGGTGGACAGGGCGGGCATATAGGTTACCAAAAACACCACCGCAAGCTGGATAAAAAGGAACGGAAACACATAACGGCAAATATCCACAAAAGATTTTTTGAAACGGTAGGATGCCAGGAACAGGTTCAGCCCCACCGGAGGGGTCAGGAAGCCCACTTCCATGTTGGTAATAAAGATAATCCCCAAATGAACCGGATCAATACCGTAGGCCAGACCCAGGGGGGCGATCAGAGGCAAAACGATGAGGATGGCGGAAAAAATGTCCATCAGGCAGCCCACCGCCAGCAGGGTCAGATTGAGGAGCAGGAGGAACACAAATTTTGACTGGATGGCTCCCTGCATCCATTTGGCAAGATTCGCCGGGGCCTGGGTGTCCACGATATAGTACGAAAGGGCCTTGGAAAGGGCGAGGATCGACAAAACCCCGCCGATAATGGGAATCGCCTTGATAAAAAGCCCCGGAATCGCCTTTAACGTGATGTCCCGGTGAATCAGGACTTCCACAATAAAAATATACAATACCCCGGCGCCGCCGATTTCTACCAGTGAGAGGATTCCGGTAAAATATCCGGTGATAAGGAACACCGGCAGGAGAATTTCCAGGGCCGATCCCTTCAGAGCCGAAAGAGCTCGGCGCAGGCCAAAGGGCTCCACAGGAATTTTGAATTTTATCGATGCGATAATGCCAAAGGCAATCACCGCCCCCACCAGAACAAGGCCGGGAAAAATGCCCCCCACGAAAAGGTGAATCGTGTTGGTCTGGGTGGCGGCCCCTACCAGAATGATGGGGAGGCTGGGGGGAAAGAGGAGGCCGATGCTCCCCACGGAGGTCAAAAGGCCGATGGAAATTTTTTCCGGGTATTTAACGTGTTCCGACAGAATTGTATAAAGGATGCCCCCCAGCGCCAGGATCGTAACCCCCGAGGCTCCGGTAAAGGACGTGAAAAAGGCGCAGATGATCACCGATGCAATGATCATGCCGCCGGGCAGCCAGGAGAAAAGGCTCCTGAAGGTGTAAACCAGCCGTTCCCCGGCTTTGCTTTCCGAGAGGAAAAAACCCACCAGGGTAAAGAGGGGGATGGCGATGATGTTGCGGTTGATCAGGGCGGAATAAATATCCGAAGCGACCGAATCCATTTCCCCGCCGGAGGCTTCCAGCAGCAGCAGGGCCAGGCCCCCCATAACCACAAAGAGGGGAGTCCCCGCCAGAGCCGCCAGGATCAGAATCATCGTCATGGGAATTTTGAGGAAACGGTTTAGAAGATATAAACGGTCGCATATCTCAAAGACCGGATCGGGCAGGTTAAAGCCCCAGATAAATTTGGCGATTACCGGGAAGGACAGGGCCGTTCCCAGGAGGATGGCCAGGACAGGGAAGAGCCGTTTCCAGCCGGAAAGGCCGGTCCGCCGGGCAAAACGGACGGCGATAACGCTGTAGCCCAGGGGAATCATCAGGGCAAAGACCTGGTCGGGAATAAAGCCGATGATCCGTCCCTGGAGGCCGATTTTTATAAAGGAGACCGAACTCCAGGCAATCACCGTTACCACCAGGGCGGAAAGGAGGTTGGTAAAAACCCGCATCCGCTCCTTTACGGCATCGCCGGAAAAATGCTGAACCAGGGCAATGGACAGGTGTTCGTTATTCCGGGTGGTGATCATCCCCGCCGCCATTCCCGCCACCAGGAGCAGGTGGGTCATCAGCCCCGAAGAAGCCGGAACGCCGGTGTTAAAAAACACCCGCGCCACGACTTCCGCGGTGGGCAGCAGGGCCAGCAATATCAACGCGACAATACAGAGGGTATCTTCGACGCGGTATAAAACCGGCCAAAACCCTCCGCGTCTGCCCGGCCCCTGTCCCTCCGGCATGGATTACCGCCCCTGCCGGTAATCCGTCAGGATACTTTTGATCCTGATGTAAATCTCCCGGTTGAATACCGGCCCCGCCAGGGCGCTTTCATGCCGGTCTATTTCCTGGTACCAGTCCTGTTCCTGGGCGGGGCTCAGGGTGTTGATTTGGAGTCCGTATTTAACCATAGTGGTTATCGCATCTTCTTCCAGCCTTGCGATGGAGTATTCGATTTCGTTTTCTATTTGTTTGCAAATCTGCATGATTTTTTCTTTGTGCTGGTCAGGAATCCGCCGCCATGCGGCCTCGTTCATCAGGATACTGCCCATGAAGGGAGCGAGGTTCAGGGACGACATGTTTTTTGCCACGGCGAAAACCTGGAGATTTGCCACAAATACCGGACTCTGGTAGACCGCGTCGAGCATACCGCTGTTCAGGCTGACCAGCACATCGTTCAGATCAACGGGAACCATCTGAAAGCCCATGGTTTTGAATGCCTGGAGCATTTCCAGTTCGTCGGGGCTGGACGCCATTTTCTGGCGGCGCATTTCCGCGGGGCTGAAGACCGGCGCCCGGGAAAAAATCTTGACCCACCCGGCCTTGGCCCAGGCAAGGGTCGTGAACCCGCTTCTTTCGAGCCGGGTCTCCAGTTCGGGGCGGATCTTTTCCAGCACCACATCCAGTTCTTCGTTATTGTGGATCAGAAGGGGGTAGCTGAGGGCCATGACCTCGGGGGTAACGGCGTTGAGGCCGATACTGGTAAACATGGCGGCCTGGATCTGATTCATCCGTAGTTTCCGCAGCACATCCGCCTCGGAACCCGCCACGCCGTTGTGGTAGACGATCAGTTCCACTTCCCCGTTGGTCGCCCGGGCCCATTCGACGGCCATCCGGTTAATCGCCTCTCCCCAGGGGGTGTTTTCCGGCACCAGGGAGGCCAGCTTGATGGTAACGTTCCGCTGGGCGCAGGCCGGAGCCGCCGCCAGGGATAGGGCCAGAACCGCCCACAGAAGCAGGGCGAATTTTTTTTGACGATACACAAGTTTCACAAACCACTCCTTAATTAATTGAATGTTCAGAGGTCGCCAAAAACCCACTTGGAGTTTTCAGCGGTTTTATCAGTCCCCGGCGTCGAAATCGATAAAATAGAACGCCGCATTATCCAGAAGATACCGGGCCTTGCGTTGGGACAAAATATTTACCAGCCGGTTGGCCGGATCAGCGTCCGGATCCAGGGCCAGGGCCGTTTCCAGACACATTTTAAAGGTAGCATAATCCTGGGCGGGGATCGAGACCGCCGTGGCGTAGGATACATAGGGCCCTGCCAGAAGGCCCCCGGATTTTTCCCGGCTCCGCTGGTAGTGGGTTTCTACGAGGCTTTTGTTTCCCCCCATGGATTCCGGCAGGGAGGCATAGGCCAGCACCAGAAAATCGTCCAGGGCCCCATTGTTGAATTCCGGGGCCAGTTCGTAGGCCCGGTGAACCAGGGCCATCATTTCCGGTATCCTGAGCCCCAGTTCCATGTCAAAGGGATTAAGGGAAAAGGCGGAAAGGTGGGCCGCTGCGGTCCAATACAGGACGGGCACGTCTGCCTGCTTCATCTTTGCAAGAATTTTCGGAAAATCCGCGCTCCGGGCCCCCCCGCCGATGCCGGGGTATTTTTTCTCAAGTCCGCCGTAAAGGATCGCCCCGCCCCGGAGGTAGAGTTTTTTCGCCCGCTCCATGGCGGCCTGACGCTCGGCGTATTGAGTCCGGGGCAGAAGCTCCGCGGGCCCCTGGACAAAGGCATTGGCGTACATGACAAAGAGGGAGCCCGTGGTAAGGATGAGCCCCTCGTGATCCGGGTTGCCCGACAAAAGGGATTCGTACATTTTGATGGCGAAGGGGATGGCGTCCCCCACCAGTTGGGGGTCCGAATCTCCGGTAAATACATCGCCGCTCCCCTGCCCGGTGAGGGCGTCGGACACTGCATTCATCGCCAGTTTGTTGATGGAACAGGCGGCGAACAGGGGCAGGATGATCAACAGGAAAACAACAGGGCGCTTTTTCATCGGTTCTCCTTTTCATTTGAAGGCGGGGTTGTTCAACGATAGTATTATATCACACCCGCGCTGCTTTTGACGAGTTCCACCATGCGGACAAAGATTTCCATGCAGATCCGGGCGTCATCTTCGGCCCGGTGGGCGTTTTTTACGTCCAGATTCAGGGCCGCGGCCAGTTCCTGGAGCTTGTGGCCGTTCCGCTGGGGGAAGAGCCGCCGGGCTAGAACCAGGGTGTCGGCGATCCGGTTGGGCAGGGCGGGGAAGGGCGGCGCCCAGACCGGTTCCGCGGCCCCGTCATCCATACCGGGGAGAAGGCTCCCCTGCGCCGCCCCGGCATCCTGTTTTTGCCCCGCCCCGTAGAACCGCCTGAGGCTTTCGTTCACAAAGCCTGTGTCAAAGGGCGCGTTGTGGGCGATGATGACCGTGCCGTTCACCAGCCTGAGAAAGTCGGGGAACACCGCTTCCAGGAACGGCTGGCCGGCCAGCATTTCATCGGTGATGCCGTTGACCCGGCCCGCCGCTTCGGGCATGGGAGCGCCGGGGTTGATCAGCGCCGAATAACGGCAGATGGGCCCCCGCCGGTCAAATTTGACCGCCCCCAATTCCACGATCCGGTCCTGTTTGGGTTCCAGCCCCGTGGTTTCAATGTCAAAGGCGGTGAAAGCCGCCCCGTCCCGGTAGGCTTCAAAGGCCCAGTCAAAGGTTTCCAAAAAAAGCCTGCCTTGAGAAAAACATGGGCCGCGGGGTCAATCCCCAATGACGGCGCGGATATCCTTTTTGATGGCCTCAAGCTTCCGGGCGGCTTCCACCCGGGCGGCCTCAAGCCCCCCGGCTCCCACACCGGCGCGGCAGGTGGCGTAGAACTTGATCTTCGGTTCCGTGCCGCTGGGCCGGGCGCTGACCACCGTGCCGTCCTCCAGAAAGAACTGAAGCACATCGCTGGGGGGGAGATCCCCGCTGCCCCGGACCAGGTCCCGGATTTTGTTTACGGCGATTCCCCCCAGACTTGCGGGAGGTTTGGCCCGGTACTGTTCCATGATCCCCGCCATAATTGCCGGGCCTTCGGGGCCCTGAAAGTACTTGGAGATCCCCAGTTCCTGCCAGTAGCCGTTTTTGACGTACAGCTCGTTGAGTCGGTCTAAAAGGCTTTTCCCCTTGCTCCGCCAGTAGAGGGTCATCTCCGCGGTCAGGGCCGCAGCGGAAATCCCGTCCTTGTCCCGGACTTCGGTTTCCACCAGATAGCCGTAGCTTTCCTCGGTGCCGAAAACAAAGGTTCTGCCCTGGCCATCCGTTTCACAGCGGCTCATGACATCCGCAATCCACTTGAAGCCCGTCAGACACTCGATGCACTCGGCCCCCCAGGATTCGGCCACCCGTTTCTGCATCCCCGTGGTAACAATGCTGTTCACCATCACGGGTTTGGCGGGCATTTTCCCCAGTTCTTTTAATGAAAGGAAAATATAATCCGCCAGCAGGACTCCCATCTGGTTCCCCGAGACCAGCACAAACTCAGGTTCCGTCCCGCCGGATTGCGGGGCTGCCGCAGGCAGGTTCGCGGGTATGGCAATGCCGAAGCGATCCGCGTCGGGGTCTGTGGCCATGACCACATCGGCCTTTTCCTTTTTTCCCAGCCTGATCGCCAGGTCCAGCGCCGCCGCTTCCTCGGGGTTGGGGAAGGCCACAGTGGGAAAATCCCCGTTCCCCTCCCGCTGTTCCGGCACGGTGATCACCTGGAGCCCCAGATCCCCCAGTACCTGCTCCACGTGCCGGGCCCCGGTACCGTGGAGGGGGGTGTAGACGATCTTCACCTCTCCCGCCCGGGCCTTGATCAGATCGGGCCGGAACAGGCGGCTTTTCACCATGGCCTGATAGGGCTCGTCAATTTCCCGGTCGATAATATGCAGCAGCTTTCGTTCAAGCGCTTCTTCCTGACTGATTTCTTTAATGTCCGTTACCGCGTTCACTTCGTCAATGATCCCCGTATCGTGGGGGGAAACTACCTGGGCGCCGTTGTTCCAGTAGGCTTTGTAGCCGTTGTACTGGGGCGGGTTGTGGCTGGCCGTTACCACAATCCCGGTGTCGCAGCCCAGATGCCGGATGGCGAAGGACAGTTCCGGCGTGGGCCGGAGACTGGAAAACAGCCAGGCGCTGATCCCGTTGGCCGCGAAGATCAGGGCGGCGGCTTTGGCAAATTCCTCGGAGTAGTGGCGGCTGTCAAAGGCAATAGCCGCGGAAAGTTCTCCCGCCCGGTCTTTTTCCGGAAAGGCTTTTTTCAGGTACGTTGCCAGCCCCTGGGTGGCGCTTTTGACTACCAGGGTGTTCATCCGGTTATAGCCGCCGCCGATCACCCCGCGCAGTCCCCCGGTGCCGAACTCCAGGTTCCGGTAGAACCGGTCTTCCAGTTCCTTCCAGTTTTCGGCGGCCAGCAGTGTTTCCACCTCCGCCCGGAAATGTCCGTCCTTTTCCCTGCGTATATACCCGTTCGCCCGGTCAACAATCTCATTTTTATCCATAGGAAAGCCTCCTTGCCGGACAACCGCCGGGCTGTCCCGCAAATCCAGTATAGCCTGTTTTCCCCCCGTTGACTACTAAGGTTTTGTCCGGCCCTCCGGTTCCGCTCCATGGATCAGAAAAAGCGTAAACGGACCGGGGCAACGAAGCTGCCGGGTTATTGAATAAGTCCGTTCTTTTCTTTGGGAAAATGTTTTTATTCGCAGTGGGGTCTAATGCCCCGCCAGACCTTCGGTCTGAGCTCTGCCGCGCGGTTGTTGATTCGTAGCGAAGGGTACATACCCAAGAGCCCGCTTGCGCGGGGGAGCTTTAGGGCGTTATAAAGGGTATGTACCCTGAGTCTAATACCTTATGAGAACAACAACCTCGTCCCTTTAGGGCGAGGTTGTTGATTAAAAAATGTATCAAACTAATAATATATTGGATAAATACTTATTTCATCAACTTCCATTTTTATAAACTTATTCTTTAAGTTTTTCTTACATGGGTATTCACTTGACGCAGGTAACTTTATTTCCTGACGATATTTTTATACGTGACCGGTTCTATTTGAACGGCGTTTTCCAGAAGCCGATAGAATAACATGCCTCGACTTTTTG